>NZ_JBMFWJ010000073.1:0-8341 GCF_049965395.1 Acidibrevibacterium sp. | reverse complement strand
TAAAAGGTGATTTAACCCGATGGCGAGCAACGCATTGGCAGCCTCCTCTCCGCCACCTTCGCGGCAAACGAACGGCGCACGCCAAGCGCTGCTTCCCGAGATCGCCCGTACCGCGGCCTTCCGCCTCGCACTTGGCTTCGTCGCCGCCTTCGCCGCCTCCATCCTGCTGCTGTTTTTGTTCATCTATTGGCAAACGGCGGTGGTCGAGACCCGCCGGATCGACCGCGTCCTGCTGCACGACGCCGCCGCCGCTGCCGCAACGTCACCGGCAGAGCTCGAACTCATGCTCGGGCCACGACTGTCGCAAGATCTGCATCACCTGACCTTCGCCGCCCTGTTCGATGCCGACGGCCATCCGCTCGCGGGCAACCTCGCCAACATACCGCCCGACCTGCCGCGCGACGGCCGGCCCCATCGCACGCGGCTGCGCGTCGATAACGGCAATGGCGGGCAGGATGAGGCGGTGCGCGCCGTCATCCGCACGCTTCCCTCCGGCGAAACCTTCGTGATCGCGCGGAGCGTCGGCGATCTTCAGCAACTGCGCCGCACCGTGCAGCGCGCGCTCGGGCTCAGCGTCATCCCGGCGACGCTGCTTGCGCTCGCCGCCGGGATTTTCCTCAGCCTGCGCGCGCTCCGCCGGGTCAAGGACGTGCATGAAACCATGGCCCGCATCCTCTCCGGCGATCTGCATGAGCGCTTGCCGATCCGCGGCACCGGCGATGATTTCGATCGCCTGAGCGCCGGCGTCAACCGCATGCTGGACGAGATCGGGCGGCTGCTCGATCAGCTCAAGGGGATCGGCAACGATATCGCGCATGATTTGCGCACCCCGCTCACCCGGGTGCGGGCGCGGCTGGAGCGGGCGCGCGATGCCGGCCTCGAGGCGGGCGGCGCGGCGGCGGACGCCAGCCGCCGCGAGGCGCTGCAGGACGCGATCGACCGCGCCATTGTCGGGCTCGATCAGACGCTCGGCATCATCACTGCCCTCCTCCGGATCGGCGAGATCGAGGCGCGGCGGCGGCGCAGCGGCTTCGCCGCGGTCGACCTCGCCGGCATCGCCCACGAAATCGAGGAGCTTTACCGGCCGATCGCCGAGGAACAGGAAATCCGCTTCGAGGTCGCGATCGAGGCGGTAGCGCCGGTTTTCGCCGATCGCGATCTCCTGCTCGAGGCGATCGCCAATCTCGTCGGCAACGCCATCAAGTTCACCCCGGCCGGCGGCACCGTGCGGCTTGCGTTGCTCGCAGGGCCTGAGGGGCCGCGGGTCCGGGTCAGCGATACCGGGCCCGGCATCGCGCTCGCCGAGCGCGGCGAGGTATTCAAGCGCTTTTACCGCGCCGACAAAAGCCGCCATATCGAGGGCAGCGGCCTCGGGCTCAGCCTGGTCGCCGCGATCGTCGATCTGCATGGCTTTACGCTCACCATCGGCGATGCCTGTCCCGGCTGCGTCTTCGAACTCCTCTGCCAGCCGTCGACGCCGCCCTGAGCGCCGCTCAGCCGGGGCTCAAAGCGGCCAGCAATGCCTTGCCGTAGCGTTGTAATTTGGCGGCGCCGACGCCTCGAACCTGCGCCAGCGCGGCGAGCGTCGCGGGTTTCAGCGTGGCGATCTCGTGCAGCGTCACGTCATGGAAAATAAGATAAGGCGGCAGATTTTGGGCATCGGCGGTTTGCTTGCGCCAGGCGCGTAGCCGTTCTAACAGCGCCCCATCGCCATTGCTGCGCGCCGGCGCTGGTGCAAGACCAGCGGGGGCCGCTTGCGTCGGCGCATGGATACGCACCATGCGCTCGCCGCGCAGATAAGGCCGCGCGACGCCGGCATCGAGCGCGAGCGTCGCATAGCCTTCGCCCATCACCAGGGCGCCGGCGGCGATCATCGCCCGCCCGACGCTGTGCCAGAATTCCGCCGATCGCTCGCGGCCGATCGCAAACAGCGCCAGCCGGTCATGGCCATGCCGGCGCACCGCCTCACTCGCCTCACCACGCAGCACCGCGACCACATGGCGCAGACCAAAGCGCTGACCGGTGCGATAGACCGCCGAGAGCAGTTGCTGCGCCGGAACCGTTGCGTCCAGCGCCGGGCGCGGCGCACGGCAATTATCGCAATGGCCGCACGGGCCTTCGAGATGCTCGTCGAAACAGGCGAGAAGCGCTTGCGTCCGGCAGGAGCCGGTCTCGGCGAGGCCGATCATCGTCTCGAGCCGCGCCTTGAGCGCCGGGAGCTGGCTCTGCGGCGCCTGCGAGCGGGCGAGAAAATGGCGCGCCCGGGCGATGTCCTCGATTCCGTAAAGCAGCAGCGCCTCGGCCGGCTCGCCATCGCGGCCGGCGCGGCCGATCTGCTGGTAATAGGCCTCGGGGCTGTCGGGCATGTCGAGATGGGCGACGAAACGCACATCCGGCCGGTCGATCCCCATGCCGAAGGCGATTGTCGCCACCATCACCACCGCTTCGCCGGCGCGAAAACGCCGCAACGCCGCCTCTTTTTCAGCGCGTGCGAGGCCGGCATGAAAGACCACCGCCGGGACGCCATCGGCGCCGAGCCGCGCCGCGACCTGCTCGGTGCGGGCGCGCGAGCCGCAATAGACGATCCCGCTCGCGTCCTGATGGCGGGCAAGCAGGGCGGCGAGCTGCGCGCGCGGGCGCTGCTTCGGGCGGGCCGCAAGAAAGAGATTGGGGCGGTGGAAGCTGGCGACGAAGGTCGCCGCGTCGGGCATCGCGAGGCTGGCGAGGATATCGGCGCGGGTGCGCCGGTCGGCGGTTGCGGTCAGCGCGATCCTGGGGACGCCGGGAAAGCGCGCGGCAAGGCAGGCAAGCGCCCGGTATTCCGGGCGGAAATCATGCCCCCATTGCGAGACGCAATGCGCTTCGTCGATGGCAAACAGCGCGATCCGGCGCGCTTCGAGCCGCTCGATCAGGCCGCCGAGCAGCCGCTCGGGCGACACATAGAGGAGATCGAGGCCGTCTCGCGCGAGCGCCGCCGTGGTCTCGCGCGCAGCCATCGGGTCGCATTCGGAATGCAGCGTCGCGGCGCTGACGCCGAGCTGGCGCAGCGCCGCGACCTGGTCATCCATCAGCGCGATCAGCGGCGAGATGACGATCGCGGTGCCACGGCGGCAAAGCGCCGGCACCTGATAGCAGAGACTCTTGCCGCCCCCGGTCGGCATCAGGACCAGGGCATCGCCGCCGGCGATGACATGGCGCACGGCCTCTTCCTGAAGACCGCGAAACTGCGGAAATCCGAAAATGCTGCGAAGAATCGTGGTCGGCGAATCGGGGGACATCGCGGCAATTTCGCCAGGACGCGGCGCGAAGGGCAAGCCGGGAGATGGAATTGCCGGTGATTGGGCTACAGTGCGAGATAGCGGCTGCGGATCTCATGATTTGCATTAAGGCCGGCGACGGTGTCACGGTAGACGATCTGGCCTTTGTCAATGATCAGCGCATCGCTCGCGATCGAGAGGCAGAAATGCAAATTCTGCTCGGCGAGCAGGATCGTCGCCCCTTGCGCGCGGAGATCGCGCAGCAAGCGCGCGATGCTCGCGACCACCAAGGGCGCTAATCCCTCGCTCGGTTCATCGAGGAGCAGGATTTTCGGGTTGCCGATCAGGGCGCGGGCGATCGCGAGCATTTGCTGCTCGCCTCCCGAAAGCCGTCCCGCCGGACGGCGGCGAAGTGGCACGAGGAGGGGAAAACTCTCCCAAATCCGCGCGAGCGTCCACGCCGTCTCACCCTCGGGGCCCGGCTTCTGCGCGATCAGGAGATTGTCCTCGACCGTGTGGGCCGCGAAAACCTGCCGGTCTTCGGGCACGTAGGCGAGGCCAAGACGCGCCAGACGATAGGGCGGAACGCCGGTAACATCCGCGCCCGCAAGCCGTATCACGCCCCGGCGCGCCGGCAAGAGCCCTGCAAGCGCCTTCATCGTCGTCGATTTGCCGGCGCCATTGCGGCCAAGGAGCGCCAGCGTCTGCCCCGCAGCGAGGGTGAAGCTCACGCCAAACAGAATCTGGCTTGCGCCATAACGAACATCGAGGTCGCTGACTTCGAGCAGACCCGTCATGGCGTCTGCGCCTCGGTGCCGAGATAGGCCGCGATCACGGCGGGATTGGCGCGAATGGCGGCCGGTGTTCCCACTGCCAAAAGCCGCCCATAGCACAGCACGGCGACACGCTCGGCGATGCGAAAAACGATCTCCATATCGTGCTCGATGAAGACCAGCGTCAGCTTCTGCTCGGCCCAGAGATGCTGCACGCGATCGATCATGCGCGCGCGTTCTTCCGGCCCCATCCCCGCCGTCGGTTCATCGAGGAGAAGGATCTTCGGGTCGAGCGCTAGCGCCAGCGCGATATCGAGCAGTTTTTGATCGCCATGCGAGAGCGTCGCCGCCACGCGATCGGCGCTTTCGACGAGACCGAGCATCGCGGCGATTTCACCGGCGCGCGCCCGCGCGCCGGGTGGGGGAAAGCGCCGCGCGAGATTCCCCCATTGGCCGCGATGGGCAGCGACCGCGGCCATGAGATTTTCGCGCACCGTCATGGTTGGGAAAAATTGCGCGACCTGAAACGCGCGCCCGAGGCCACGCCGCACGATCCAAGCTTGGCCGCGCCCGGTGATGTCCTCGCCATCGACCAGAACCTCGCCGCCGTCGGGCGTGATCGCGCCGGAGATGAGGTTGAAGAAAGTGCTCTTGCCGGCGCCATTCGGCCCGATCACCGCCGAAAGCGACCCGGCAGGAAATTCCAGCGTCACATCATCGATGGCGGCGACGCCGCCAAAGCGCTTGGTTAGGTTGCGCACGGCAAGCGTCATGGCGATGCCGCATCGCCACGCGCGCGCAGGAAATCGAGCAGCCCGCGACGCAGCCCGAGCGCAAAGAGCAAAATCACTCCGCCTTGCACGAGGCCGTGATATTCCGTGAGGCGAGTGAAAATATCGTTGAGGGTGAGCAAAATCGCGCTTCCCGCCAGCGGGCCAAGAAAACTCTCGATGCCGCCGAGCATAACGGCGAAGATTGCCTGGCCGGAGATCGGCCAATCGGCAAGTTCGGGATAGGCGCCGGAGACGAAAAGGCTCGCGAGCAACCCGCCGAGGGCGGCGAACACGGCTGCAAGCACGAAGACCGCGAGTTTCGGCTGCCATAGCGGTATGCCGAGAAAAGCGGCGCGCGCCTCATTGTCGCGGATCATGCGCAGTGTTGCGCCGAACGGGCTTGCCGTGACATGGCGCATAGCAAAAAGCCCGGCTATCAGAAGGACCGTGCAAACCTGATAGAGATGGATTTGATGATTGAGATCGAGACCGGCGATGACGCGGCGCGGGATGCCGCCGCGTAAACCTTGATCACCGCCGGTCAGACTCTCCCAGGAGATGATCACGCTGTAAAACAGCATCTGGATCGCCAAGGTCACAAAGGCGAAATAGATGGTTTTGAGACGGATGCAGAGCGCGCCGACGAGAAGGGCTGCGAGCGCGGTGAGCAACAGGGTAAGCAAAGCGGCCGGTAACAGCGACAGCGTCGTCCGCTGCATGAGAAGGGCGAAGGCATAGGCGCCGAAGCCATAAAACATCCCATGGCCGAAGGAGATCATGCCGCTCGCCCCGATAAGGAGATTGAGCGAGGTCGCAAAAAGCGCGAGCGCACTGAGGCGGATGATGAAATCCTCGAAAGCGGGGCTTGAGAAGACGAACGGTACGAAAAGCAAAAGAAGAAGCACGCCAAGCGCCAGCCCGGCTTCGCGCCAAAATCCTATCATCTCAAATCATCTCGCGGCCAAACAAGCCGCTCGGCCGCAGCAAAAGAACGAGAATCATCGCGCCATAGATCAGCCCATCGGTAAAGAGCGGAAAGCCGATCGTCCCAAAGCCGCGCAACAGCCCGATCCCAATCGCGGCAAGCAGGGCACCGGCGATCGAGCCCATACCGCCGATCACGGTGATGATGAAGCTCTCGATCAAAATCGAAAATCCCATCCCCGGTGAGAGCGAACGCACCGGCGCCGCCAGCGCCCCAGCCAGCCCCGCGAGCCCGCCGCCGAGGCCGAACACCAGAGCGAAAAGCGCCGTCGTGTTGATGCCGAGTGCCGAAACCATCTGCGGGTTGTCGGCTGCCGCGGTGATGATCTTGCCGATCCGGGTGAGCCCGAGACCAAGACCGAGCAAAGCCGCAAGGCACAAAGAGATCGCGATCAGTCCGGCATAAAACGGCGGCACGACGCCGCCGGCGATGAAGATCGGCGCTCTTTGGAAGGCGTCGGGCATACCCATGGCATGAAAATCCGCGCCCCAAATCATTTTTACCAGATCGTCGAAAATCAACACCACAGCATAACAGATCAGCAACTGCATGAGCACGTTGCCGCCATAGACGCGGGCGATCAGAAGGCGCTCAAAGGCAATGCCAAACACCGCCATCGCCGCCCCCGCCGCGAGCACCGCGAGCCCATAACTGTCGCTCGCCCGCAAGACGGAATAGGCGATATAGGCGCCGAGCATGTAAAATGTGCCATGCGCGAAATTGACGATTTTCAGAACCCCGAAAATCAGCGTGAGGCCCGCGGCGACGAGAAACAGCAGCAAGCCAACGATCAGGCCACTGGTAGTTTGCGTGACCACACACGCCGAACTCGCAAGACAGGCCGCAAGCGCTTCAAGGTCCATGGCACGAGAGCCGACGCGAGCGCTTCAAATATAGCCCTGCTGCTTTTTCCATGCGGTTTCCAATTCGATGATCTGCCCCCAATCTGCGGGTTTGACGTCGGTGATGAAGGGCGGCTTCGCGATGGTATGGCCCCAGCCGATCGCGTAATCGATGATGGTATGATCGTCGCGCATGGTCACTCGGCCATCGATACCAAAGGGGCAATCGATGGTGAGCCCGGAAAGCACCGGAACCAACGCCTTGCCATCCGCGGTTCCGGCTTTTTTCACTGCGGCCTCGAGGAACATCATGGCGGCGGCATTCTGCCACGACCAGTTCGTCGGATATTCGCCAAACCGCGTGCGATACGCCTCGCCCCAGGCCTTGTTTGCGGGCAATGGTGGAAATTCCTCGAAATAGCGCGTGCCGGACTGGATACCATCAGGGAGATTCTTGATCGCGTTGAGGACCGGATAATCGACATTCGGCGTACAGACGCTCATCGCACCAAACAGCGCATAGACATTGCCCTGATTGATGAACGCCGAGAGATCACCGGCATAAAGCAGGGTGAACAAGGCTTGTGGTTTGGCCTGAATCAATTTCGTGATGACTTCGGTGAGGTCGGGCTGGCCGAGTTTCGGCCAGGATTGGGTGATGATTTCGATATCCGGCTTGAAATGGCGGAAAAAATCGAGGAATTGCGCGGTCGTATCGTGGCCATAGGCATAATCCGGTGAGCAGGTTGCCCATTTGGTGAATTTATGCGCGCTCGCGAACTGCGCGAGATAGGCGCCGCCGGCAATGCTGTCATGAACCCCCTGACGCGCACAGCGGAAGGCGGTCGGGGCACGGAGCTTGGGATCGGCGGTCAGCGATGACGTCTCGCTTCCGGTATGAAAACACAAAATCCCAAGATCGCGCACCACCTCTTGCACAGCGAAGGCGCCCGAGGATGGGGTTGCGTCGATCAGAAGGTCACAGCTGCCGCTGTTGATCATCTCGCGCGCGATACGCGCCGTTTCCTGTGGCTGCGCCTTGCCATCCTGGAACACCAATTCGATCTTGCGTCCAGCAAGCCCGCCGCCAGCATTGATGCGATCGGCCTCGAGGATCAAGGCGTTGCGTGACGAGGTGCCGAGCAGCGCGATCGGGCCAGAAAGCACCGTCGGCACGCCGATACGCAGCATATTTCCAGCGCCGCGCGCGACAAAGGGCATCGCAAACGTACTTGCGACCGCCGTTGCCAAAACCTTCCGACGGCTCACACCAGGTCTTGTCATGTGTCGTCTCTCCCTTGCTTTGTTCGATTTATTGTTAGGTTACACAAAACTAAGCTAAGCCAGACGAAATGTAAATTCGCTATCTGTCGTTTTAGAGTCCATTCCGCATCTGCTCAGCAACGACCGAGCCTGCGCCGCAGGATGATGGCCGAGGCGGTATAGAGAACCGTCCGCGCTGTGCCGGCGTGATTGCGCGATGGTTTCTTATGAAACGGACCTCGTCAATATGAGCGAGGCATATTGAGGCCGTGTTGGGCGACGAAGTTGAGGACCATTTCTTCGGAAACCGGGGCAAAGCGGAATAGCCGCGCATCTCGCCATAATCGCTCAACATGGTATTCGGTCGCATAACCCATGCCGCCCAATGTCTGAATGGCCCGGTCAGTGGCTTGCATTGCTGCCTGCCCGCTCATGCCTCCCCTCATTC
>NZ_JBMFWJ010000072.1:0-8419 GCF_049965395.1 Acidibrevibacterium sp. | reverse complement strand
CCGCGACAGCGTCAGGAGATTGGGCAGATCGGTCAGCATGGGAGGGCGAAACTAGCCTTTCCGCCGCGGCGGGGGAATGTCCGCAAGGCGCGCGCCGGGATTAAAATGCGCATAAAGCCGGCGCGCGGTGGCGCGGTTGATCCCTGGCGCCGCCTCGAGATCGGCGAGCCCCGCCTGTTTGACGCCGCGCACCGAGCCGAAATGATGGAGCAGCGCCCGCTTGCGGGCCGCGCCAATGCCGCTGATCTCGTCAAGCTCGCTCTGGATCAGGCGTTTGGCGCGCCCGGCGCGGTGCGTCGTGATCGCGAAGCGGTGCGCTTCGTCACGCAGCCGCTGGAGGTAATAGAGCACCGGATCGCGCGGCGGCAATTGCCGTGGCGGCTGGCCGGCCTGATGGAACCATTCCCGCCCGGCGTCGCGATCCGGCCCCTTGGCGATGGCGATCACCGGGAGATCGCCAAGGCCGAACTCGGCGAGCACCGCAAGCGCGCTCGAAAGCTGCCCGGCGCCGCCATCGATCAGCAGGAGATCGGGGCGGGCGGCGTCTTCGGCGTCGGCGGCGGCGAGGCGGGCGAAGCGGCGCGCCAGCATCTCGCGCAGCATGGCGAAATCATCGCCCGGGGTGATCGGGCCGCGGATGGCGAATTTGCGATAGGCGGCTTTCTCGAACCCCGCCGGCCCGGCGACGATCATCACCCCATAGGGGTTGGTGCCCATGATATGGCTGTTGTCGAACACCTCGATCCGGCTTGGCGGCGCCGGCAGGGCGAAGGTCTCGGCAACCGCGGCGAGCAGCGCCGCTTGCCCCGCCGCTTCGGCGAGCCGGCGCTCCAGCGCCTCGCGCGCGTTCATGCGCGCGAGATCGAGGATCGCGCGCTTTTCGCCGCGCTGCGGCAGCGCGAGCCCGACCTTCCGCCCGGCTTTCAGGCTGAGCGCCTCGGCGATCAGCGCCGGCTCGGGAACGGCATCGCTGAGCAGGATCTGCGGCGGCGGCGGTTTGTCGTCATAAAATTGCGCGATGAAGGCGGCGAGCACGGCGCCGATCGCCTCGTTTTGCGCATGATTGGGGAAAAACGCGCGATTGCCGTTATTGTGGCCGCCGCGGATGAAAAACACCTGGATCGCGGTCTGGCCGGCCGCCTGCCAGGCGCCGATCACATCGGCATCGCCGAGCGCCTCGGGATTGATCGCGCCGTGGCCCTGGACCTGGGTGAGGCCGCGGATGCGATCGCGCAGCATCGCCGCGCGCTCGAACTCGAGCGCCGCCGAGGCCGCTTCCATCTCGGCGGCGAGCTGGCGCTGGATTTGCAGGCCAGCGCCGCCGAGAAACGCCTTCGCCTGTTCGACCAGCGCCGCGTAATCCGCCTCGCTGATCCGCCCAACGCAGGGCGCGCTGCAGCGCTTGATCTGATAAAGGAGACAGGGCCGGGCGCGATGGGCGAAGACGGTGTCGGCGCAGCTTCTGAGCAAAAAGACGCGCTGCAATTCGGTGAGCGTCTGATCGACCGACCAAGCCGAGGCAAACGGCCCCCAATAACTCCCGCGCCGGGTTTGGGCGCCGCGATGCTTGGTGATCTGGGGAAACGGGTGATCTTCGGTCAGCAACAGCCAGGGATAGGATTTGTCGTCGCGCAGCACGATGTTATAGCGCGGCTTGAGCCGCTTGATCAGCGTCGCCTCGAGGAGCAACGCCTCGGCCTCGCTATGGGTGACGATGATTTCGAGCGAAACGGTTTCGGAAACCATGCGCCGCAGCCGCTCCGGGAGACGCGCCGGCTGGAGATAGGCCGGCACCCGCTTTTTGAGGCTGCGCGCCTTGCCGATATAAAGCGCGTTGCCACGGCCATCGAGCATGCGATAAACCCCGGGCGCCTCCGGCAGCGTCGCGATCGCGGCCGCGATCACCGCCGCCCCACCCGGGCCGGGCGCGGCGACGAGAGGTTGGCTGGGCGGGGGGGGCTCTGGCATCCTTTGTCGATTAGGCGCTGGCGCGCGCGCGCTCAAGACCCCGGGGCCCACCACCGCAGGGTGTGAGACGGATGACACGCGCATGCCACGCCGCTTGTGGATAAGTTTGTGGGCAGAACGCCGGCAACCGGCGCTAAAGGGCGGATTTCTGCCGATTTGCTCACCCGCGAGCTTGCCGCGGATAGGTTTACTATATTGATTTTATTTGATAATTTATCGTGACGGCGGGGGCTTTTGAGCCTCGCGCGACAGACGCCTGAAAATGCTGACAAATCATGGCGCGGTGGACAATTCGCCGGGCGACGTACGTCCCTCTCGGTGAGATCGCCGGCGGCTTCAACCATGAGGCGAGCCGTCTCATACCCGTCGCCGGCACGCGGGGCCCCAGGCGATGGCGGCGCGCCGTCAGCGGAGCGGGAGCACCGAGGCCCGCGCATCACGATCGGCGATGATTCCGCCGATCGCCCGCTGCGACGTCGCGTCATTCTGGAATGGTTTGACGTTCTGCATGTAAATGAGGCAGCAAACCCGAAGAAATGAGGCGAAATTGGTGATTTCATCACGCTCGTTGGTGAGCTCGTCATAGAGTTTTTCAATAAATTGGCTCGTCGTCATATGCTCGTTATTGGCGATTTCCTGGATGACCTGCCAGAACATGTTTTCGAGCCGGATTGTCGTCACCACCCCATGAATCCGCACCGAACGGGTGCGCGATTCATAGAGGATGGGATCGGAGGACGCATAGATTTTGCACATCGTTCGCCAGTCTCCCAGGGCCTCGTCTGGTGTCGGGTCATCGTGCGGGGACGACATCTCTCGGGCGCGCTGGCGTCTTGCCGTGTGACACGCCGCCAGCGCGCCACCGAGAGCTTGGCCGCTTAAATCGCCCCTTGCTTCATTTGTTCGGCGATGAAGCGGCTTTGACGTATGGCAAGGGTCACGATCGTCAAGGTGGGATTTTCCGCCGCCCCCGTGGTGAATTGCGATCCGTCGGAGATGAAAAGATTTTTGACGTCGTGGGTCTGGCCAAACTTATTGCACACGCCGTCACGCGGTTTGTCGCTCATCCGACAGGTGCCGAGGTTATGGGTGGAGGGATAGGGCGGAACGAGATAGACGTCCTTGGCCCCCGCCGCCTGATAAACCGCTGTCCCCTGCGCGAAAGCATGCTCGCGCATGGCGACGTCGTTCGGATGATCATCGTAATGAACATTGGGAACCGCAAGGCCGAATTGGTCTTTCGTCGTGTCATTGAGTGTGACGCGATTGGTCTCGCGTGGCATGTCCTCTCCGACGATCCACATCCCGGCGGTATTGGCGTATTGATCGAGCGCATTGGCAAATGCGCGCCCCCACGCGCCAGGGTTGAGAAACGCGGCATAGAAAGGAAGCCCGAGCGAGATCGTCTCCATGTGATAGCCGCCGACGAATCCCCGCTTCGGATCGAGCCGCGCCTCATCGCCGACAATCCCGGCCATCGTCGTGCCCTTGAACATCTCGACGCGGTTGGGAAAGGTTGCATAAACCGAGGCGGTGAGGTGGCGCATGTAATTTCGTCCGACCTGACCAGAGCTGTTGGCGAGACCGTCGGGGAACATGGCCGAGGCGGAGAGGAGGAGAAGGCGCGGGCTCTCGATCGAGTTCGCGGCCAGCGCGACGACGCGCGCGCGCTGGCGCTGTAGATTGCCCTCGCCATCGAAATAAAGAACAGCGGCGGCCTTGCCTTGCGCGTCATGCTCGATCCGTACCACCTGTGCCTTGGCGCGCACCTCGCATTTTCCGGTTGCCAACGCTTTGGGAATTTCCGTGTAAAGCGTTGACCATTTCGCCCCCGTCCGGCATCCTTGGAAGCAAAAGCCGCGCTGGTAGCAATGGGTTCGGCCATCACGCGGCTCAGAGTTGATCGCCATCCGGCCAGTGCTCACTTCCTTATAGCCGAGCTTGGTTGCGCCGTTATAGAGGACCTTGAAATTATTATTGCCGGGAAGCCCAGGGATGCCATTGGTGCGTGTCACCCCCATCTTTTTCTCGGCGAGATCATAAAACGGGTCGAGATCGGCGCGGGTGATTGGCCAATCCAAGAGATTGGCGCCGGGAATATCGCCATAGACGGTGCGGATCTGGAATTCATGAGGCTGAATGCGCAGGCTCGCCCCCGCCCAATGCACCGTGGTGCCGCCGACGGTCTTGCAAATCCACGCCGGAAGTGTGGGAAAATCCTTGGCCACACGCCAGGTGCCCGATGTCGTTCGCGGATCGAGCCATGCGAGCTGCGTAAACGAGGGCCATTCATCAGCGATGAAATCGGTCTGCGTGTGCCAATCACCGGCTTCCAGCAAAACGACTTTGATCCCTTGCTGCGCGAGTTCGTTGGCGAGCGTGCCGCCGCCAGCCCCCGAACCGATGATGACGACGACGCTGTCATCGTTTTTTTCGAACTGAACTTTATTGGTGTTTTCCTGAGCCATGTCTGCCTCCCTGATTGCGGTTTAGCGTCTCTTCAATCATCCTTGGGGATGGGGCCGCTCGCCGATGGCGGCGGATCGGGAAGCCATTTGAGATCGTTGAAACCCGTATATAAATACCCGGTATCACCCTCCGCCCCACCATAGCCAAAATGCTTGAAGGCAAGCGGGTTATTATAAAGCGTGTTCACCGCGGTGACCCGGAGATAAGAGAAGAACGGCGAGCCTTCGAGGGCACGGACATCGATCTCCTGCAAGGCGACATCGCGCCCGAGCCAGTTGCCATTGCCGATGGCGTTCAAATGATCGATCCCCTCGCGCACGATCAAGCGGGTCGATTTATCGGTGGCGGCTTTCTGATCGACCGCCTTGACGACCAGCGCATAGACCGCATCGTCCAGGCTCGGATGCGGGTAGAGATGCTTGATGAACGCCATCACGATGCGTGCTTGCCCGTCATCGAGGGCGCTGAGTTCAAGCGCCCAGGTGCGGCTCGGCACAAAGGGGGCGAGCGCCGAACCCGCACTCAAAACGCCAATCAGCAACGAGCTTCCCTGCAGCATCTCGCGCCGGGTGAGTGGAATGGGTGCGCGAGACGAATCGGTTTTTCGTAGCACGTCAACCTCCTGTGATGAATTGTCTCGGTGTCATTGATAATGGCCGCCACGCTGCAAAACCTCGATTTTGTAGCCATCGGGGTCTTGGGTGAAGAAAAAACGCGCGAGCGCGCGCCCGTCTTTGGTCTTGAGCTCCTTGATGTCTTGGACATGGGGAAAAGCGGCGCGCAGCCGCGCATGGGTTGCCGCGAGATCATCGACCGAGAAGGCAATATGACCATAGCCATCGCCTAGGGCGTAGGGGTCCTTGCGAGATTTGTTCCAGGTGAGTTCGAGCTCGAACGCGCTCTCGGGATGGCGCAGATAAACCAACGCGAAGTCGTCAAAGGTGAGACGATGGACCTCTTCCATGCCAAACGCACGGCGATAGAAATCGATCGATTTTTCGAGATCGAAGACGCGAACCATCATATGGATCGGCTTGGTCACGTTATCCTCCCCATCGTTTTGTCAACGATGTGGCGCATCATAGACGATGCGATCACGGATAGGGTAATAGGATGGTAAATTACCGATGATGCGCGGCACTCAGCGCAACGCGGGCGCTCTGGCATCCTCTTGCGCTGGCGCGCGCAAGACCGGCGTCGAGCCTACCACCGCAGGGTGTAAGACGGGTGAAATGCATGTTTCGCGCCCCTTGTGGATAAGTTTGTGGGCAGAGTGTGCCAGCGCGCCGCGGCGTGCCGGCTGGCGGCCATGGGGTTAACCCGCTGCGCTCCCGCGCGAATTTTTAATACCATGATTTTATTGCATTTTTTTCTCGCGCGCCGGTGATATTTTTAACGTTGCCGGCCATCGCCTTCAGACTCCAGGCAATTCTGCCGGCGGTGGACAATCGCCACCGGCGCCGCCGCCGCGCTCTCTACCCAGGCGCGCAATTCTGCCACCGCCACGGGCCGCCAGCGCCACCGTGACAAGCGGCCGAGAGCCATGCGAAACTCACGCGCCGAGAGCGGGAGCAGGACTGCGATGCCGAGGATCGAGGAGCAGGGTATCATGCGACATCGCCGGGGGCGCGCATGAGCGGCGGCGCCGCACCGCCGCCGGCGCGCGAGCCGCTTCGCCTGCATGCCCTCAAGCGCGGCGATACCTTCATCGTCTGCGACCCGATCGGCGATATTCTCGGCGACGGAGACGGTCTGTTCGACGACGACACGCGGCTGCTCTCATGCTTTCGGCTGCTGCTCGGGGAGACCACGCCGTCGCTCCTCAGCACCGCGATTTCCCATGACAATGTGTTCTTCACCGCCAACATCTCAAACCGGCCGCTGCCGCCGCTCGGCGGGCATCCGCTGCCCGAAGGGGTCATTCATATCGAACGCCGCCGGTTTCTCTGGCAGCGCCATCTCCATGAGCAATTGCTGTTCACCAATTACGGCGAGACCCCGGCGGTGGTGCCGCTGGTTCTGGTGTTCGAGGCGGATTTCCGCGATATGTTCGAGGTTCGCGGCAGCCATCGCGCGGCACGCGGCGAACTCCGCGCCCCGGAACTCCGCGAGAGCGCGGTGCGTTTCGCCTATCACGGCCTCGATGGGGTGGAACGGCAATGCCTAATCGCCTTCTCGGCGCGGCCGAGCGTGCTCGCGGCCGGGCGGGCGGAGTTTCATGTCGATCTCGCGCCGGCCGGCAGCGCCGCTCTCCATCTCGCGGTCGGCCCGGGGGACGTGCCGGCGCCGTCGCCGGCGCGGTTTCGCGCCGCCGCCGCGCAAGCCCGCGCCAGCATGTGGCGCGAACGCCGCCGCGCCGCGCGGCTCGCAACGCCGACCCGCCTCTTTAACGCCTGGATTGACCGCTCCGCCGCCGATCTCGCGCTGCTGACCACCGAATTGCCGACCGGCCCCTACCCTTACGCCGGCATTCCCTGGTTTTCGACGACGTTCGGGCGCGACGCCATCGTCACCGCTTTGCAGACGCTCTGGCTCGACCCGCGGCTTGCCCGCGGCGTGCTCGCCTTCCTCGCCAAGAACCAGGCGACCGAGACCTCGGCCTTTCGCGATGCCGAGCCCGGCAAGATCATGCACGAGGCCCGCAAAGGGGAGATGACGACGCTCGGCGAATTGCCGTTCGGCCATTATTACGGCGGCGTTGACACCACGCCGCTGTTTCTCATTCTCGCCGGCGCCTATGCCGCGCGGACCGGCGATCTCGGCTTCATCAAAACCCTGTGGCCGGCGCTGCGCGCTGCCCTCGGCTGGATCGAACGCAGCGCCGATCGCCACGCCGACGGGTTTCTCGCCTATGCCCGGGGGGCGGCGAGCGGATTGGCCAATCAGGGGTGGAAGGACAGCGAGGATTCGGTGTTCCACGCCGATGGCCGCTTTCCCGAGGGACCGATCGCCCTCGTCGAAGTGCAGGGCTATGTCTTCGCCGCGCTGCACGCGATGGCCGATCTCGCTGCCCGGCGCGGCGAGAGCGCCGATGCCGAGCGCTGGCGGGCCCGCGCGAAGGCGCTGCGGCAAGCGGTCGAGGCGAAATTCTGGATGCCGGAGGCCGGCTGCTACGGCATCGCCATCGACGGCGCCGGCGAACTCTGCCGGGTGTTGACCTCCAATGCCGGGCAGCTCCTGTTCTCCGGCCTGCCGGCGCCCGAGCGCGCCGCCCGCGTCGCCCGCCATCTCCAGGCGCCGGGTTTCGATAGCGGCTGGGGCATCCGCACGCTCGTGCGGGGGGCGGCGCGGTTCAACCCGATGTCTTACCATAACGGCTCGGTCTGGCCGCATGACACCGCGGTCTCGGTCGCCGGCCTTGCGCGCTATGGCCGGCAAGAGGCGGTGTTACACTTTACGGGGCAGATGTTCGAAGCCGCCGTCCATTTCGACATGCGTCTGCCCGAGCTCTTTTGCGGCTTTCCGCGCGCGCCCGGCGAAGCGCCGATCGCCTACCCGGTCGCCTGCCTGCCGCAGGCCTGGTCGGCGGGATCGGTGTTCATGCTGCTGCAATCGTGCCTCGGCATCACCATCGATGGCTGGCAGGGCGACATCCTGCTCGACCACCCGGCGCTGCCGGAAGGCGTCGATCGCCTCGACCTCCGCGGCCTACCGCTCGGCGGAGACACGATTGATCTCCGCTTCGAACGCACCGGCACCCACATCGCCTGCCTGCCACAAAGCCGCAATGGCGCCGCCATCCGCATCACCCGCCGGGATTAGCGCCGGCGCCACGGTCAGCGGGCCCGGGCGGCCGATGGCACGGGTTGATCACATCCCGCGCATCGGCTATGCCGTCGCGACCAGCTTGCCCAGGTAGCTCAGTTGGTAGAGCATGCGACTGAAAATCGCAGTGTCGGTGGTTCGATTCCGCCCCTGGGCACCATCCCCCTCTTCTCCATTGTTTCTTTTCACCGCCAGGGCTACGCTATCGCCCTCTTAG
>NZ_JBMFWJ010000071.1:5278-8450 GCF_049965395.1 Acidibrevibacterium sp. | reverse complement strand
TTGCCAAGCCGTCCAATCACGACGAAACTAGAATCATGGAAATTAACGCCGCCACGCAGGTCTTTGCCGCCCTGTCGCAAGAAACCCGTCTCGGTGTTCTGCGGCTGCTGATCGCCGCCGGGCCAAGCGGACTGCCGGCCAAGGATATCTCCGACAGGCTGGGTTTACCAGCCTCGACCATGTCATTCCACTTCGCCGCCCTGGAGCGGGCGGGGTTGACGCAATCGACGCGGCAGAGCCGGCAGGTCATATACGCCGCGCGCATCATGGCCGTGCGCAACCTTGCGGCGTTCCTCGCTGATATGAGCGCGGAGTGCTGCTCTGGCCGCCCCGAACTCTGCGGCGATATCGCCTCCCTCAGCCGCGCCGCGCCCGAGGAAAGCGCCCCCATGGTGCCGGCGTTCAATGTCTTGTTCCTCTGCACGCGAAACTCGGCCCGATCGATCCTGGCCGAGGCTATCCTGACAAAAATCGCCGGCAATCGGTTTCGCGCCTATTCGGCGGGGTCAGCGCCGGCGCCCGAACCGATGCCGGAGGTGATTGAGCGGTTACGCCTCTTCGGACACGATGTTTCGTGCCTACGTAGCAAATCCTGGGACGTGTTCTGTGGGCCGAGCGCGCCGCGCATGGATTTTGTGATTGCGCTCTGTGACATTCTCGAGGGGCAATCCTGCGCTGACTTCGCCAGCACCGCGGTGACCGCCAAATGGCCACTGCCTGATCCCGCTTCATTCACGGCGAGTGCGGCTGAGCGGTCGTTGCTGCTCAACGAGCTCTACGCGGGTCTGCGGCGCCGCATCGAGATCTTCACCAGCCTGCCGTTCGAAGCCCTCGATCGGATGGCCTTGAAAACGCGCCTTGATGAGATCGCGAGCGGCATCAACGCGCCGCTCACGCAGGAGCGTTGAGCCTTGCGTGTCGGGATCAACGGGCTTGGCCGTATCGGCAGGCTGTGCCTGCGGGCAGCACTCGGCGGCGTGCGACGGGCGAAGGATGATCCGCGCGCGGATAATCGGCTCGAGATCGTCCATGTCAACGAACGCAGCGGCGGGGCGGCGGCGGCGGCGCATCTGTTGGAGTTCGACAGCATCCACGGGCGCTGGCACGAAGACATCAGCGCGCACGACGAACAAACGCTTCGCATCAAGGGCGGGGACATCGGCTTCACCTCCGCCGCCGCGCCAGGAGAGGTTCCGTGGGGTGATCTCCGCTGCGACATTGTCCTCGAATGCACTGGGAAATTCCTCACCCCGGAACAGCTTCAGCCGTATTTCGACCGTGGCGTCCGCCGCGTCATCGTCGCGGCCCCGGTGAAGGATGCCTCGGCGCTCAACGTCGTTGTCGGCGTCAATGATCAGCGCTACGACCCGGCACGTCATCGCCTGCTGACCGCCGCGTCCTGCACCACGAATTGCTTGGCGCCGGTGGTGAAGATCGTCCATGAGAGCATCGGCATCCGGCACGGACAGATCACCACGATCCACGACCCGACCAACACCAATGTCGTGGTGGACGCACCGCACAAGGATCTCCGCCGCGCCCGCTCGGCGATGCTGTCGCTCCAGCCCACCACGACCGGCAGCGCAACCGCGATCGGGCTGATTTATCCCGAGCTGAAGGGGCGGTTGAATGGCCATGCCGTGCGCGCGCCGGTGCTCAATGCCTCACTGACCGATTGCGTGTTCGAACTCGAACGCGCGACCACGGTGGCGGAGGTGAATCTTTTGTTCAAGGCCGCCGCGGCGGGGCCGCTTGCCGGAATTCTCGGCTACGAGGAACGCCCGCTGGTCTCGGCCGATTATGTCAACGATACCCGGAGCGCCATCGTCGATGCGCCGAGCACCATGGTGACCGATGAGACGCTGCTCAAGGTCTATGCCTGGTACGACAACGAAATGGCCTATGCCTGCCGGATGATCGACCTCGCCACGATCGTCATCGCGCGAGGCGTCTGATGTCCGCAGTGCGCAACTACGCCGTTGTCACGGCGAGCTATCTCGGCTTTACGCTGACCGACGGCGCGCTCCGGATGCTGGTGCTGTTTCATTTCTACCATCTGGGCTACACGCCGTTTACGCTTGCCTTTTTGTTCCTGCTCTATGAAGCGGCCGGGATATTTGCCAATCTCGGCGGCGGCTGGCTGACGTTACGCTTTGGCATTCCGCGCATGCTGGCGATTGGCCTTGCTTTGCAGATCGCTGGCCTGACCATGCTCTCGGCGCTGAACCCGGATTGGGGGGCGGGGATGTCGGTCGCCTGGGTGGTGATGGCGCAAGGGATTGCAGGTGTCGCCAAGGATTTGACGAAAACCGCCTCCAAATCGGCGATCAAGGCGAGTTCGCTGCAGGGCGCCGGGCAGCTCTTTCGCTGGGTCGCCTGGTTCACCGGCTCTAAGAATGCGATGAAGGGCGTTGGGTTTTTCTTCGGTGGCGCGCTGCTCCAGATCGTTGGGTTCCGGCCGGCGCTGTGGCTGATGGCCGGGCTGCTGGCGATGGTTTTGGTGGGGGTCACGCTTGCGCTGCCGCGCACGCTGGGAAAAGCCAAATCATCGCGCAGTGTCCGCGAGTTGTTTGCGAAGACACGCCCGATCAATCTGCTCGCGGCGGCGCGCATCTTCATGTTTGGCTCGCGCGACGTCTGGTTCGTGGTCGGGCTCCCGGTGTTTCTCTATGGCTATGGCTGGCATTATATTGGCGTTGCTGGGTTTCTTGCCGCCTGGACGATCGGCTACGGCATCGTGCAAGCGCTGGCGCCGCAGGTGGTGCGGCGCAGCGCCGATGGCCTTTCCCGCGAGGTGCCCGAGGCGCGGCTTTGGGCGTGGCTATTGGCGGTCATTCCCCTGGCGTTGGCGGCACTGCTGATGACCAACCTGCCGATCCGGCCCGATCTGCTCATCGTCACTGGTTTGGCCTTGTTCGGTTTTGCGTTCGCGGTCAATTCGTCGCTGCATTCCTATCTGATTCTTGCCTATGCGGGGTCGGAAAAGGAAGCCGAGGATGTCGGGTTCTATTATGCCGCGAATGCCGCCGGGCGGCTGATGGGGATCCTGTTATCGGGTCTCCTCGCCGAGTGGGGCGGTATCGCTGCGTGTCTTTGGGGATCAGCGGCGATGTTGGCGGCCTGTCTTCTGCTGACGCTGTGGTTGCCTGCCGGCGCGGAGGCGCGCCGCGCC
>NZ_JBMFWJ010000071.1:0-5178 GCF_049965395.1 Acidibrevibacterium sp. | reverse complement strand
GGCCTGTCTTCTGCTGACGCTGTGGTTGCCTGCCGGCGCGGAGGCGCGCCGCGCCCTCATTTGACGGGCGGAGAGTTGTTTATGCGCAGTGACCGCAAAGGCCTTGGCTCCGCGCCATACGCCACCGAGCGAGAAGAGGCTTGCGTTAAATATCATCGTATGATTATATAAAGAAATGTCGCAACATGCGCAGGTTCTGGACTCACCGGCCGCCTCAGCGGTGGCGCCGTCGTCGCTGGCGTTGCGGCGAAAGGCCGAGACGCTGACGAAACTCTTTCGCGGGCTTTCTGACCCATCGCGTCTGTCGATTTTGGAAGCGTTGCGTCCGGCAGCGCAGACGGTCGGCGAGATCGTGCATGCGACCGGCCTCACGCAGCCCAATGTCTCCAATCATCTCGGATGCCTGTACGATTGCGGTCTCGTCACGCGCGATCACGTCGGGCGTTTTGTGTGCTATCGCCTGAGTGACCCGCGGGTCGAGACGCTGCTGCGTCTGGGCGAAGAGCTCTTGGCCGATACCGCGCGCGGTGTTTTGGCATGCACCGAGATCGATTGCGGGAAAAACACGCTTTGAGGCGAGGGTTGGGCATCATGACCGCAGAGTTCTTGCGCGCATTCAAGCGGCCGCGGGCGCACGTGGCAGCCCGCCGCCTTTATCAGCGGCCGGCTTTTGCGATGCTTGCGGTCATCTTGGCAAGCCTATGCTCGAGTTTGGCCGGCGCGGCACCGCCGCCCGCGCAAGGTGACGAAGTGCAGATCATCGTCAAAGGGGTTGCGGTGCCCTATTCGGTTTTCGGCATTGTCAAACGCCTCGGGCAGATTCCCGGCGTCGCCAAGGTCGATTTCGACATGCGGCATGGCCTGGCGGATATCAAGCTCCTCCCCGGCGCCCACATCACCGACGAGGAACTGCGCGCCGCGGTCAAGAATGCGAGCTACACACCTGGCGATATCCATTGGGTGACGCCAAACGGCAGAACGGTCACGGCACCAAAGGCCGCGTCGCCACCGCAATGATAGCGGCTCAGGGATTGGCCCCACCCTGCGTGCGCCGGCTTGCGATAAAACTTCTCCTTCCTTTTCTCGGTGCCACGCTTGCCCTTGCCGCAACGGTGATGCTGGCAACGCCCGCCAGAGCCCAGATTACATTTCCCTCGGCGTCGCCCATCTCCGCTGGCAATATTGCCGTGCGGGTACAGCCTCTGGTCACCGAGGGCACGGAAGGCGCGCAAAGTGTCACCGGCGAAGGCGTCATCATTTATGGCGCATCGCCAAATCTTGCCCTTATCTCAGAAAACGACCTCGTCGTTTCCAACATGGCCGATGTCACGGTCGGCGGCAAAGCCGAACGGCTCGCAGCCACCGGCTTGGGCGATAGTCTGGAAGAAGCGCGTTACACAATCTATCAACTCGATGGGATTGGTTCGACGTTCCGCATCGCGCCGCTGATCGGGGTGTCGGTGCCGACGGGTATGGACAATGCCAATCCTGCGATGCCCAGAAACGACCAAACCGGCAGCGGTGATTGGGGTGGGAAAGCCGCCTTGACGAGTTCCTGGCAAACGCTCGATTGGGACGCCGCTGCCGAAGTCAGCTATGAGACGCATTCGACCGCGGCGGGCTATCAAGTCGGCGATAAGCTGGAGGCAAATGCCGGCTTCTACTACCCGCTATGGCCAAAAATCATTGAAAGCCCATTCGAAAAACAGCTCTTTTTGTCTCTGGAAACCAATTATATCTCAGAAACCTATGATCGCTTGTATGGGCATTTCATGCCTGGCACCGGCGGTCAGCTTTGGCTGCTCGACCCGGGACTCATGTACACCGGCGCCTTGTCATCGATAAATTTTACTTTCTTGCTGCCGATGATGCAAACCACCAACGGCCCCGCGAGCCGCTATGATTTTGGCTTCGAATTGGAGCTGCGCTGGAGCTTTTTCACCAACCATCATTGGTAGATCGCTCGAAAAACCTCAAGGCCGAACGACGTGGTTACGTGTGATCCACCATGTCCCAATCGATTTTTACCTCGACCGCAATGCCTCTCTCAACCGAGGATGTCACTGTGCAGGAATTTTTATACACATCCTCGCATCGCGTCAGTCGCTTGCTTGGCCCTCTCACTTGCGGACGAATCGTCACCTCGACATGGTCGATGCGCGGCTTTCCATCGGTGTTTGGTCGGACCACCGCCACTGCGTCCGCGCGACAGGAGAGAACATCAACGTGGGCGTGCTTCAAACACTCCAGCAAAGACGCCGAAAGACAATGCCCGATAGCGGAGGCCAATAACGCAGGGGTCGATGGTCCCGCGTTGTCGCCCACTGGTTTTGGCTCGTCGGAGAGATAGGGCGCGCCGTGTTTTTCCCCGGCCTCGCTCGCTTCCGACAAAAATTGATATTTCTCCTGATGCGTTATCTTGACGGCAAACCGGCGTTCACTGCGTCCATTCATGTCCATGAGTGTCCCTCCAGAGGTCTGGGAAGGAGGCGATCAAAGGGCAGACAACGAAGCCAGCGCTACCCCCCGGTAAGACTCATATGGCGTGCCACGGCGGGCGCCCGACGCTGCCGGTCGATGACAAAATCATGCCCGCGCGGTTTGTGCGCGATTGCGCTGCGAACGGCAACCATCACTTCCTGATCCGTCGCCCCCGCGCGCAAAACACGGCGAAGATCGGCCGAATCCTCCTGCCCCAGGCACATATAAAGCGTCCCGGTGCAGGTGAGGCGCACGCGGTTGCAGCTCTCGCAAAAATTATGCGTCATAGGTGTAATAAAGCCGAGCTTTCGGCCAGTCTCGCGCACGCTTACATAGCGCGCCGGGCCGCCGGTGCGATGGTCGCTCTCATCCAACGTCCAGCGCCGGGCGAGACGGCTCCGCACCAAGGAGAGCGGGAGATACTGATCGCAACGGTCGGCGCCGATCTCGCCCATCGGCATCGTCTCGATGAGACAAAGGTCAAACCCGTGATGCCCGCACCACGCAATCAAATCATCGAATTCGTCTTCGTTCACGCCTTTCAGCGCGACAGTGTTGATTTTTACCATGAGCCCGGCGGCTTTCGCGGCGAAGATGCCAGCGAGGGTCTTCTCGATCTTTCCCCAGCGCGTGATTGCGGCGAATCGCCCGGCCGATAGCGTATCCAGGCTAACATTGATGCGTCGCACGCCAGCCTCCCGCAAGGCGTCGGCAAACCGCGAGAGCTGACTGCCGTTGGTGGTGAGCGTCAGTTCACCGAGGCCACGGCCAATCTCGGCGCCGAGATCGCGGACCAGCGTCATGACATTGCGCCTGACCAATGGCTCACCACCGGTCAAGCGCAATTTCCGCACGCCGAGGCGGATGAAAACGCGACAGAGCCGCGCAAGCTCCTCCAATGATAGTACGTCATCGCGCGGCAGGAATGTCATATCCTCCGCCATGCAGTAGACGCAGCGAAGGTCGCAGCGGTCGGTCACCGAGACACGCAAATAACTAATGGCACGGCCGAACGGATCGATCATTTTCCCCTCATGGGTTGGCGAACACGTGCGGCCGCGCCTTCAGATCGTCACGCGGGTGGGAGGTAGTCCTGGCTTTTGAAAGAGAGTGATGCCAAGGCTCGCGGACGGTCGGCGAGCTTCCGGATATCCCCCCAGGTCTGCTTGTAATTCGGGATGATCAGCTCATTGACGCCCTTACTGACCACGTTGCTAACGACGCCGCTCGGGAAGCCGAACACCATGAAGGTCTCGCCGCGTCGGGCCGTGTCAGTTGGCCAGACCATCGCTTGCGTGCTGCCATTTTCATTATAGACCTCGGCAAGATCGCCCTCCTTGAGGCCGAGATCCTTCATATCCGCCGGGTTCATTTGCAGATAAGGCAGAGGAAACCGATCGTGAACAAAGGGATTGTCCTGATCGAGATAAAGCGACTGCCAGACCGCATTGGCCCGTCCTTGATTGACTAGGAAACGAAACTTCGCTTTTTCTTCGGCTTTCCCAGGTGTTGCCAAGCCGCGCCAGGGGGTGGCCGCGAACTTCGCCTTGCCGTTCTCGGTATTGAATTTTCCGTCGGCAAAAAGCCTCTTGGTGCCCTTGATTTTGCCGTTCTCGAAGCCCACGGCGGGTTCTTGGAACCCGTTGGTTCCCATCGCGCGCAGCCGCTCGTAGGTCACGAACTGACCGCCGGCAGCGTTGCGGTGGTAGCCATCCATGAACGCGTCTTCTTCGGTTTTCCAATCATAACCGTTGAATTTATCCGCGATCTCGGACTTCCCAGCCGAGCGCCAACTGGCAGCAAGCGCCTGGGAAAGGCGCGCGACGATCAAGCTGTCTGGCAACGCCTGACCCGGCGGGTCCATATAGCGTTCGGTTAGACGCATGCGCCGCTCGCCATTCATGCTGGTCAGATTGGCCTCACCCGCCGTCGCCGCGGGCAGCATGACATGCGCGCAACTGCCGATCTGGGTCGGCACGATATCGACATCGACGACGAACAATCCGCCCTGCTCGATGGCGAGCATGATGGCGTCAACCTGACGCGCCCGATCGCCCGCCGGCACCGCATCGATCGCGGCTTTGACCATGTCTGTGCGGCGTTTATAAATACGCTTGAATTCACTGGCGTTGAGCGTCGTCTTGAAGTGATCGCATCCCCAGACATGATGCACGCCGCCTTGGCCGGAAATGAGTAACTGGTCGACATAGACCGCCGGGCGACCGCCCGGATAATCGGGCCGAACATAGCCCTCCTGGTGTCCCCCAAGCCGCACACAGCCGCCGCCCGGCCGGCCGAGATTGCCCGTCGCCAGCGCGATATTCACTAGCGCCTGATTGGTGCGGTAATTATCGTTACCCCAGATCAGGCCTTTTTCGTAGGGAAACATGGTGCGGCGGCGAAAGCCGCCTGGCTTGGGCTCGGCAATCCATACCGCGGCCTTGCGGATATCATCGGGAGCAATGCCGGTGATCCGGGCGGCTTCTTCGATGGTGGTGTGGTTGCGGCGCACCGCTTCCTCGAAGCCGCTGGCGCTGGTTTGGGCCACCGCTTGTGATCGTATGTCACCGGCGCCAATGCTGGCGTCAACGAGGCCGTCGGTATGGTTCTTGATGAACTCGTGATCGACCCATGCTTTAGCTGCGATTTCCGTGAAAATCGCGTTGAGCAGGATCAAATCGGTGCCCGATTGCGGAG
>NZ_JBMFWJ010000070.1:0-10422 GCF_049965395.1 Acidibrevibacterium sp. | reverse complement strand
GAACGGGGCACAGATAGAAAGACGGAAACTCCGCCGCGCAACAGCAAAGAACGGCAATCGTAGAGGATCGAAGAAATAGAAACGGACGGCGGGTTGCGGCCTTCGTTCGAGGCCTCGGGCTCAGATCGCCTGGATCGGTCCCGGATATCGCGCGAGGTTGGCGTCCGCGGTGAGCAGCATGATCCCTTCGACCAGCGCCTGCGCGATCAGCATGCGGTCGAACGGGTCCTTGTGCAGCGGCGGCAGGAGGTCGAGTGCGACGGCGTGCGCGCTGGTGACAGGGAGCTCGGCATAGCCGTTATCGAGCAGGCCGCGCCGCAGCAGCCGCGCGTCCGCACGGAAATCCTCCCGTCCCAGTTGCTGCTTGATGGCCACCTCCCAGAGACTGGCGGCGCTGAACAGCAATTCGTTCGCTTCATCCTCAAGCAGCGCCCGCGCGGCGCGCGGCAGCCGCTGCGGGGTGCCCGCCGCCCAGAGCAGCACATGGGTATCGAGCAGTAGCTTCATTTGGGCGCGGTCAGCCGGCCTCGGCGCCGAACAGGCGCGCGATCTCCTCGGCACCCATGATATCGAAATCCTCTGGGACGGCGATTTGGCCCTTGAGGAAGCCAAGGCGGCGCGGGTGTGCCGGGGCCTCAAGCGCCGTGAGCTTCACCAATGGCTTGCCAGCCTTGGCGATGACCACCTGCTCGCCCTGCGCCGCCTGCTCGATCAGGCGGGACAGATGGGTTTTGGCCTCATGGATGTTGACGATGGGCACAGGACAACCCCTAAACAGACTTAGTTCAGTTAGTCTAGTCTATAGCGTGCGTCAGCGCCGTGGCCGGTCGCCAGCACGGCCTGGAGGCGGTGCCGCGGCGACCGCCTATGGATCGGCCAAGCGCGGCGGAAGGAACCGGGTCAGTGCCCGTTTGTCGTGCTGGTCAGCAACGTCTCGATCAGCGGACAGCCCAGCTGACCGTCGGCATCGCCGCGGGCGTCGCATTGCGCAATCAACGAGGTCAACGCCTTCTGCATGGCGCGCAGATCGGCGATCTTGGTCCCGACTTCGGCGAGATGGGTCGCGGCGAGGTCTTTCACCTCAGTGCAGGGCACGTCGCGCGCCTCGGCCAGCCGCAGCAGGGCACGGACCTCGTCGAGCGTAAAGCCGAGTTCGCGGGCGCGGCGGATGAAGGTCAGGCGCTCGACATGGGCGCGGGCATAGGCGCGGTGACCGCCCTCGGTACGGGCAGGCTTGGGCAGCACGCCGATCTTCTCGTAGAACCTGATGGTCTCGATGTTGCAGCGCGTGCGGGCAGCCAGCGCCCCGATCGGGATCAACGGCCCGGCGGAAATCGGCGCAGGGTCGATTTTTCCTCTTGAACCTGGAGTTGCTACAGATCCCATAACCCTGATCTAGGCGCACCCATCGGAGCGGGCAAGGCATGGATCAGCAGGTCGGGACGGAAATCATGGACACGGAGGCCGGTCGGCCGGTCACGAGCGGGGGTGCCAGGCTGCTGTCTCTCGGCGGCATCGCCGCCGCACTCGGGGCCGCCTCCTGCTGCGTGATCCCGTTCGCGCTGTTCACCCTCGGGGTCAGCGGCGCCTGGATCGGCAATCTGACCGCGCTCGAACCCTACCAGCCGCTCTTCGCCGCTGTGGCGCTTGGCTTCATCGCGCTCGGCGCCTGGCGGCTGCGGCGCAAGGCGCAGATCGCCTGCGCCGACGGCTACTGCGGCACGCCGCGCGCCGACCGCATCGCCAGGATCGGGCTGTGGACCGCGGGTGTGCTGGTCGTGGTAGCCGTCGCCTTTCCCTACCTCATCCGCGCCATCGCCTTCTGACCAATCGCCTTCTGACAGGGAGTTTCGTCATGCCTCGTTCTATGCATGCCGCCGCCGTGGCGATCGGGTTGCTCGCCGCCCCGTTTGCCGCGCGGGCCGCCGACACCACGGTGGTGCTCGATGTGCATCACGCCGGCTGCGTGCTGTGCGGGCCGATCGTCAAATCCACCCTCGCGCACGTGAAGGGCGTCTCGGCCGTGCAGGTCAGCCAGCCGAATGGCGATGCCGATGTCACCGCGACCGTAACCTACAACACGGCCGCGACCTCGCCGGCGACGCTGATCAAGGTGGTGACTGATCGCGGCTATCCGGCCGAAATCGCCAAGCCGAGCAAGGGCTGACCGCGCGTTCTGATCCCGGGAGCTGACCGCCATGGACGCCGTCACCACGCATGACTGCTGCGCCGTTTCCAGCATGCGCAAATCCACACCCGACCTCGTGGTGATCGGTGCCGGTTCGGCCGGATTCTCGGCGGCGATCCGGGCGAGCGAACTCGGTGCAAACGTCGCGCTGGTCGGCGCCGGCACGATCGGCGGCACCTGCGTCAATATTGGCTGCGTGCCGTCAAAGACGATGATCCGCGCGGCCGAGACGCTGCACCAGGCGAAGGCGGCGTCGCGGTTCGCGGGGATCACGGCGAGCGCGCGCCTCACCGACTGGGCCGCGCTGATGGTACAGAAGGACGCCTTGGTCGCGGGCATGCGGGAAGCGAAATACGCCGCCCTGCTGCCGCAATACGAGGGGGTCCGCTACGTCGAAGGCGCGGCCCGCTTCACCGCCGACGGCCTCGTCGCGGGCGATGAGCATTTCCCCGCCGAGCGCGTCGTCATCGCCACCGGCGCCTCGCCCGCCATACCGCCGATCCCCGGCATCGGCGATGTGGCGTATCTCACCAGCACGACGGCGCTCGCGCTTGATCGCCTGCCGCGCTCGCTGCTGGTGATCGGCGGCGGGGTGATCGGCTGCGAACTGGGCCAGATGTTCGCCCGCTTCGGCGTCGCCGTCACCATCGTCTGCCGGTCGCATCTCCTGCCCGGGTTCGAGCCGGAGGTCGTCGCGGCGCTGACCGGCTATCTGCACGACGAAGGCATCGCTGTCCGCTGCGGTCTCGCCTACCAGCGCATCCGCCGTGACGAGGCCGGCATCGCGCTTGATGTGACGGCCGATGGCCGGCCGGAAACGATCCGCGCGGAGCAGGTCCTGGTTGCGACCGGGCGGGTGGCGAACACGGCCGGCCTCGACCTCGCCGCCGTCGGCATCGCCACCGACGCGCGCGGCGCCATCGTCGTGGATGAGTTCCTCGCCACCTCGCACCCGGGGGTTTATGCCGCGGGCGATGTCACCGGCCGCGACCAGTTCGTCTACATGGCGGCCTATGGCGCAAAGCTCGCCGCCGAGAACGCGTTGAACGGCAACGCCCGCCGCTACGACGCGCGCGCCATGCCGGAGGTGGTGTTCACCGACCCGCAGGCGGCGCGTGTCGGACGCACGGAAGGCGAAGCCCGTGCCCAGGGTCTGGCGGTGCGCACGGTGACCCTGACGCTCGATCAGGTTCCCCGCGCGCTCGCCGCGCGCGACACGCGCGGGCTGATCAAGCTGGTCGCGGAGGAGGGCAGCCTGCGCCTGCTCGGCGCGCAGATCCTCGCGCCCGAAGGGGCAGATTCCATCCAGACGGCGGTGCTGGCGATCAAGCACCGGCTGACCGTCACTGATCTGGCCGAAACGCTGTTCCCCTATCTCACCACGGTGGAGGGGCTGAAGCTCGCTGCGCTTGGGTTCCAGAAGGACGTGGCCAAACTTTCCTGCTGCGCCGGGTAAGCTGGCTTCAGCCGACCGACTTGCCCGCCCAGCGCCTTTCGCACCATTCCTGGGTGCGCCGCGTGCAAGACCGAAGGCTCTTCCCGCTTATCAACCAATCGACCCGCCCTTGTACCCTTCGGGGAACGAGCATAGACTTGCCGCCGACGAGCGAGGAACCGGAGCGATGCGGGCGATCATGCGGGGGCTGACGGACGCTGAATTCGAGCGGCAGTACGGCACGGAAGAGCAGTGTCTGGCAGCGTGGGTGAAAGTGCGCCAAGCTGCGGGCATGTCGTGCCCACGCTGCGACAATCCGAAAAGCTATATCTATGACCGCCGTGTCGGCTGCACGCGGTGCGACATGCGCTGGTCGATCACCTCGGGCAGCGTGATGGCCGACACCAAGCTGCCGCTGACAATCTGGTTCCGGGCCATGCACCTGATGAGCAGCACCAAGCAGTGCATCTCCGCAGTCGAACTGGGCCGCCGCCTGGGCGTCAGCTATCCGACCGCATGGTATCTGCACAAGCGCTTGCGCCACGCGATGACCCAGGAAAGCGATCGCTGCCAACTGGGCGCGCCGGCCGAGGGCGGTTGGACGCCGATCGTGGAGGCCGACGACGTCTATCTCGGTGGCGAGCGCAACGAGGGCAGCGGCACCGCTGGCAAGACCCGCGTCATCGCAGCCGCCGAGCGTTGGCCGAGCGGCCGCATGGGTGCGGTGGTCATGCGCGTGGTCAACAGCTTCTCCAACCAGGCGGCGGCCACGTTCCGCGACAGCCATATCGCACCCGGCGCGGTGGTGCACACGGACGGCACCAAGGCTTTTGGTGTCTTCGGCGAGGCCGGACGCACCCACGTCGCCACCGTCACCGGCGGCAAGCGTCCGGAACGCGAGCGTGGCGGCCCATTCTTCAACGTCAACACTCTGATCTCCAATCTCAGCACCGCGCTGAAGGCCACCTACAAGGTGTTCTCGCCCAAGCATCTACCCGACTACCTCGGTGCCTTCTGCTGGACGACCAATCACCGACGCAACATGCGCGGCATGATCGGCGCACTCTGCGCCGCCGCCGCCTGCGCCTCCAGGCTTACCCGGCGAACCGTCTATGCGAGCGGGTCAATTGGTTGATAAGCGGGAAGGCTCTTTCGTTGCCGGCCAGCCGTCATGCTCCCTCGTTCGACAGGATTGCGGTGCGGGCAAGATAGACCGTCTGCGTGAAGGACCGGTTCTGCAATGGGTTATGGAAGGTCACCGTTTCGGCCCACGCCTTCGCGAAAGCGCTCGACAGCCGGTCGGTGAATGACCGGTCGGGCTCGTCGTTCGACCATAGACCGAAAACGCCGCCAGGCTTGATGTGCGCGACGAGCGCGCGGAGAGCCTCGATCCGATAGAAGGAGCTGCTACGGCCATCGAGGAGAGCATCGGGTGAGTGGTCGATGTCAACCAGGATGGCGTCAAAGCAGCGTCCGGGCATATCGGGATCAAACCCGGCTGTCCCCTTGGCCATGGCGAAGAAGTCTCCTTGAACAAGTCGGCAACGCGGGTCGCCGACCAGTTCAGGTCCCAGCGGCAACATCCCCGTGCGGTGCCACTCGATTACCGCCTGCAGCATGTCCACGACGATCAGAGAACCGACACTCGGGTGCTCCAGGACGGCTTTGGCCGTGTAGCCAAGGCCGAGACCGCCGACGACAATGTTGAGGCTATCACCGGCGAGTTCAGAAAGGCCCAACCGGGCGAGTGCGATCTCCGACGCCGTGAACAGGCTCGACATGAGATACTCATCGCCGAGCTTGATTTCGAAGACGTCGACGCCGAGCGACAGCTCACGTCGTCGCCGAAGGCTCAATGCACCAATCGGCGTGGGTCGATAGTCCAATTCCTCAAACAACGTGCTCTTGGGCATCACGCTCCCCCTCGGGACGGCCAGTGGACAGACCGACAATGGATGGGCGGCGGCGTCCGACAACGACGGCGAAATTCAGGCTGCCGCGTGTTGCGGACGCTGAGCCAGGAAGGCTTGGTTCGGCGGCCGCGCGCGAAGGCTCGAGTGGCGAAACCTGCGGTTGCAGGAACCGCGACACCGCCCCATGAGACACGCGCCATGCCGAGGCTGTTGGAGGCCCGCCGATAGACCTATGATCTTACGCGACCGAACGCCATGGTTCAGTGTGCACCGGCTGGCAACGCCGCTCCCGGCTTGTCATGGATCGCCAATCGATCCACCAACGTTTGACTGGCTTCGTTCATACCCATGATCTCGACCGATAGGCCACGATGGCGGAACTTCAACATAACCCGGTCAAGCGCGTTGATTCCCGTGATGTCCCAGAAATGGGCCGAGTGCACATCGAGGATGACACCCTTCAGGTCCTCCCGGAAGTCGAATGCATTGTGGAATGCCTCTGCTGTGGCAAAGAAGATCTGACCCGTCACCTGATAGGTCCGAACGGCGGTGGAACTGTCCATGATCGATGTCACACTGAAAAATCGTGAGACCTTCTGCGCGAAGAACAGCCCGCTCAGAATGACGCCTGCCAGCACACCCATGGCGAGATCGTGCGTTGTGACGACAACCACGACGGTAGCCAGCATCACCACGCTGGAGCTCTTCGGGTTGGTGGCAAGCGCCCGGGCCGATTTCCATTGGAATGTGTTGATCGAGACCATGATCATCACGGCCACCAGCGCGGCCATGGGAATCTGCTTCACCCAGGGGCCGAGGACGACGATCAGGAACAGAAGGAATATCCCTGCCCACAGGCACGACAGACGCCCCCGCCCCCCGGAGGAGACGTTGATGACGGACTGTCCAATCATCGCGCAACCCGCCATGCCTCCGAAGAACCCGGAAGTGATGTTGGCAAGGCCTTGCCCTGCGCATTCGCGGTTTTTGTTCGAGGTAGAATCGGTCATCTCGTCGATGATCGCTGCGGTCATCAGGCTTTCCAGCAACCCGACCATCGTGAGTGTTAATGCATAGGGCAGGAGGATCTGCAGGGTCTCGAACGTGAACGGCACCTGCGGCAGGGCAAAGACCGGCAGCTCATGCGGAAGTTGACCCATATCGCCGACCGAATGCAGCTTCAGTCCGATGATCATGGAGAACGCCGTCAGCAGAACGATAGCGACGAGAGGCGATGGGATCGCCTTGGTCATGCGTGGAAGCAAGTAGATGATCGCCAGTCCGACCGCGACCATGGCGTAGACTTGCCAGCCATGACCGATCAACTCGGGAAGCTGTGCCAGGAAGATGAGAATGGCCAGGGCGTTCACGAACCCGGTCACGACCGAGCGCGAGACGAAGCGCATCAGATCGCCGAGGCGAAGCACGCTGGCCAAAAGCTGCAAGACACCCGTCAGTATCGTAGCGGCGAAAAGATAGCCGACGCCGTGTTCCTTCACGAGCGTGACCATGACAAGGGCTGTTGCTCCGGTCGCGGCCGAGATCATCGCTGGCCGGCCACCGGCAATGGCCGTGATGACAGCGATGCAGAACGAGGCGTAGAGGCCCACTTTCGGGTCGACACCGGCGATGATGGAGAACGCGATGGCTTCCGGTATGAGCGCGAGAGCGACCACCGTGCCGGCCAAAAGGTCGCGCGTAACATTTGGCGCCCATTCGGCGCGCAATTTTGACAGGGTCATGGAAAACTTTCAGCAGCCCACCTCCGCCCCCGCGGATGAGGGCGTGTCGGTGGAGGGCAATTTCACTGCCGACCGGCAGGAAGCGGGTAAAAGGCTCGGTGAGGAGACTTTATGGCGGCGTCGGCCGGCCGCGGGACAAAATGCAATTTGAGATCATGCCCCCTTATGGCCGGCGACATGCTGCAATGCAACATGCCGGCTGACCATTCATGCCTGCAGGGCGATATAATGCTGTCCAGGTGGTTGGGTTGCGGGGCCAGCATGACGCTTATTGCCGTCACAAGCCCAGCCCTCGATCCCGGCCGATCTGCCAGGAAATCCCGCCGGCGGTGACGACCCCGACGACCTCGCGGCCAGGGCTGCGCTCGATCACTGGCCGCCAGGGGACCAAGGTGAATTCCTGGGCGTTCTCGACCAGGGCATAGCGGCCGGAGGCGAGCTGCACCGCCTCGCGGTAGGTGCCGCGGATCGTGCCGCCGGGCGCCGGCATCCGGAACGGCACCGCGCGCGTCGCCGCCAGTTCGCCGCCGGCGCGCGCGAGTTCGCGGCGCTCCAGCGTCGCGAGAAGGTACCGGCGATAACGCACGCCCCCGTCCGCGTCCTGGCGCGCATCACCATGGGCGAGGTGATGCAGGCGGCGGTGTTCCAGGGCGGCTTCGACCTCCAACCCGAAGCCATTTTGCACGACCGGTACCGGATCGCGGGCCAGAAGTTGGCGGTCGAGCCAGGTCGCGCCGTCGCTGCGGATCTGGGCCTCCAGGTCGAGCGCGGACAGCACGCGCAGGCTGGGCGTCTGGCTGCGGTCCGTGTCGTGGCGGGCGGCCCGCAGTTCGAGATCGGCCGGGATGCGCCAATGGTCAGCGTCGAGCCGCTGGACCACGCCAGCGCGGCGCAGGGCCTCCAGGCGGCGGACATGCGCTTCGACATAGGCCTCCGGATCGGCGATGCCGGGATCGGCGCGCGCGGTGGCGAGGTGGTCTGCGGGCCGATAGACGCCGGCGTTCTGGTGCGCCAGGTCGGCGATGTTCCGGTCCGCGGCGCGCGGCGCTCCGCGTTCTGCGCCAAGCTCCACGATGGCCCCGATCGGCGGGTTGGCGGCATCCGCGCCGGCGGCTGGGACCTCGACGTAGTGGAGCCGTCCGTCGAGGCCATCGACGATCAGATGGACCCGATCACCCAGTTCGTCGCCGCCAAGCCCCCGCCCCAGCAGCCGCCCGGTGATCGGTGCGGCGAGCGACTCGCGGAGGTCGTGGATCGCGAACTGCTCGGCGCCGCGTTCCGCACCATGGCGGGTCAACGCATGGTGCATGGTCTTGATGATGTCCCCGCGCTCGCCGAGGGCGCGCAGCGTCTCCTCCATGCCGCGAGCCAGACGCCAGCGGCCGGTGGCGATCTCCTCGGCCAATCCCAGCCGCTCCAGGGCTTGCAGCCGGCCGATCCGCAGCTGCCGATCGAAGTCGGAGCGCGGCTCCCCGGCGGCGGCGCGGAGGTCGATCACGCCACCTGCCGCGTCACCGGCCTCGCGCAGCAGCGCCCGATCGATCCGGGTCAGCCGTTCCTGGTCGATCTCGCGCGCGAGCTTCGCCTGTCGTTCCATCGTGCTCTCGGGGCCGAGCTCGATGGTGACCAGCTCCGAGGCGCGCTCCCGGATGCCGTGGGCCAGATAGGCCCCGGCGATCACCAGGTTCTCGCCGGCCTCATCGACGCCGCGGATGACGATGTGCGTGTGCGGGTGGGCGGTGTTGAAGTGATCGACCGCAACCCAGTCCAACCCGGTCCCGAGATCGCGCTCGACCTGCCGCATCAGATCACGGGTGAAGGCGCGGAGGTCGGAGAGCTCTGCCCCGTCCTCCGCGGCGACGATCAGGCGGAACTGACGCGGGTCGCCGTCCGAGCGATCGAGAAAGGCGCGGCCATCGGCCCGGTCGGCCGTGGCGGAGTAGAGCTGGCCAGGGGAACCCTCACGGGTGACGCCGTCACGCTGGAGGTAGCGCAGATGCACCGCCGCCGCGCGGCTTCCTGCACGCATTTTCACGTAGCGCGCCTTGACCATGACACGGCGTGCGCCTGGCTGCGCCTGCGACCAGCCCCGTGGTGAGGCTGCCCGCCCATGCGCGAACGCTGCGCCCCTGCCGCGCTTGGCTGGCAGATCGGCGACGCTGCGCGCACCGACAGGTGGCGCCCCAATAGATGGCCGCGCGGTTGTGCCGGCGCGGGAAATCGCGCGCTTGATCTGCGTTGCCGCCAGCACCCGCCGATGATCCCGGCTGCGCGTGCGGCCGAGGCGAGGGCGGAGGCGCGGGTCATCGTTGGGGCGAGCCATACTCCGAGACTGACGGCAAAGCTGCCACTCGCGAAGGAGCCTTGGCGGCACTGCGAAAATGCGCCGATGGAAGCGGCCCTGACACTTGGTTGCCGTGCCTCGTTGCGAATCCGCGGCACGGTGTCGGCGGTCGATAACCCAATGTGCAGACACTGAAATCGCGGCCGATGGGAGCAGGCGGTGCCGCAGTCCTTTATCTTGCCCTCCCTTCTGATCCGAACTTTGCCCCTCCGCCAGTCGTCCTTCTCCAAGTGCAGATCAACAGAAATTGCCGCTATGGGCGCGACCAAATGCGATCTCCCGCGACGCACGACAAACGTCAGATGACCAACGCCGCCACGTCAGTTGATGGCGCAATCGGGAGCAGAATTGGTGCAGCGAACGTGCAGTTCGGCAGCCGGACGTCACGCCGTGGCATCGACCGAAGCCGCCGCCAGATCATCTGCGCTGCGCCCGCGTCATTGGAGGGCAACGAACAGCGCACCATTCCCGCGCACATCGAGGGCAGAACTGAAGACGGGTCGCGGCTCAAGTCGGGCCGCACCCGAACCGCCCGTCACCTCCGTTGGCGCCGGCATCGGCGCCATGTTCGGACTCACGATCGGCGGCGCCGCGCGCGCCGGAGAGGCCTCGGGATGCACGACGACAGTCGCGAAAAGGCCGGCGCTGATGGCGTCGCTCGGGCTCGGGACCGGCGGCCCCGAATCCGGCTTCGTGCTCAATACCGTCGTCCCGACTGCCGCCTGCAGCGCACCCGACGTGCCGTCGATCTGCGGCGCGAGTGCGGCGAGGTAGCGCTGTGTCTCGGCCGGCAGCGCGCG
>NZ_JBMFWJ010000069.1:0-11397 GCF_049965395.1 Acidibrevibacterium sp. | reverse complement strand
TTTCGATATAATAATTAACGTTTTAGTATGTGTTGAGACGACGGCGCGCGGCCAGCCCAGCCGAGCCGTTGCAGTTCGGGGAGCGTGCTCTCGCTTTCCGGCCAACCGAGGCAGAAATAGCCGACCAGCCGCCATGCCGCCGGCACGTCGAGACTGGCGGCAACCGCGGCGGGATCGAGAATGGAAACCCAGCCGAGGCCGATCCCCTCGGCGCGGGCGGCGAGCCAGAGTGTGTGGATCGCCGCCACCACTGAATATTCCGCCATCTCGGGCATGGTCTGGCGGCCGAGGCCGGCGCCCTGCTCGGTCGCGCGGTCGGAAAAGGCCGCGAACTGCACCGGCGCGACATCGATTCCGGCGAGCTTGAGCCGGGCATAAAGTGCTGCCCGCTCGCCGCCATAGCCGGCAAGCGCCGCCTGGTTGCAGGCTTCGAAATTCGCGCGGACGGCGGCGCGGCGGGCGGGGTCGGTGACGATAACGAAGCGCCACGGCTCACTGAGCCCGACCGAGGGGGCGAGGCTGGCAACCTCGAGCAGCCGCTCGAGCGTACCCGCCGGCAGCGGATCGGGCCGAAAACGCCGCACATCGCGCCGCAGCACGAAAAGCTGCGCCAGGGTCGTGCGAAACGCGTCATCGAACCCGGTGGTATCGGCGCCGCTCAAAACAGCCGCGCCCCATCCGGCAGCTTGAAGTCGGGGCGCACCAACACGACCGCGCCTTCTGCGTCGGGTAGGCCGAGCGTCAGCACCTCGCTTTCGAAGGGGCCGATGCGCCGGGGCGGGAAATTCACCACCGCCAGCACTTGCCGGCCAATCAACTGATCGAGATGGTAATGCACCGTGATCTGCGCCGAAGAACGCTTGACGCCGATCTCCGGCCCGAAATCGATCCATAGCCGAAACGCGGGTTTTATCGCCTCGGGGAACGGCTTGGCGTCGATCACCGTGCCGAGACGGATATCGAGCCGCTCGAAATCCTCGCTGGTCGCGTTCATGGCCTTGCTCCTCCGCTCCGGTTTCCGCGCCACCGGTCCCGCTTTATATAGCCTCTTTGCCGATCACGTGCGCGAGGGAGAAACGATGCGCGATTTTCATCTGCCGGGGCGAAGCCCGGTCTATGCCACCGCCGGCATGGCGGCGACCTCGATGCCGGCGGCAACGCTCACCGCGCTCGACATCCTGCGCGCCGGCGGCAATGCGCTCGATGCCGCGATCGCCGCCGTCGCCGTCCTCGGCGTGATCGAGCCGCATTCGACCGGGATCGGCGGCGATTGCTTTTGCCTCTACGCGCCGGCGGGCAGCGGGCGCGTGGTGGCGCTGAACGGCTCCGGCCGCGCCCCGGCGGCAGCGGACATCGATTTTTTCGAGAGCCAGAACCTCACCACCCTCCCCGATCACTCGCCGCACGCCGTCACCATCCCCGGCGCCGTCGCCGCTTGGGAGACGTTGCTTGCCGCGCACGGCAGCAAAGGGCTCGACGAGTTGCTGCGTCCGGCGATCCGCTTCGCCGAGGAGGGGCATCCGGTCGCGCCCCGCGTCGCCGCCGATTGGGCGGATGCGGCGGAAAAACTCCGCGTAACCGGCGCCAACGCCTTTCTCCCCAATGGCACGGCGCCGGCGCCGGGGACGATGTTCCGCCAGCCAGCGTTGGCCGCGACCTTGCGCGCTATTGCCCGCCATGGCGCCCGCGCTTTTTACGAGGGCGAGATCGCGCAAGACTTGGTGGCGACACTCCGCGCCCATGGCGGGCACCATGAGATGAGCGATTTCGCCGCAGGGCTCACCGGGGCGGAATTCGTGACCCCGATCCACGCCGCCTGGCGCGGCTATGAAATATGGCAATGCCCGCCCAATGGTTCGGGGCTTCTGGTGCTGATGCTGATGGGTCTCCTTGACGGATTCCCCGCCGACCCTGAGGGGCCGCTCGGCCTCGCGCGCGTCCATCGCCACACGGAGGCAGCGCGGCTGGTCTATCGCGATCGCGATGCCTTCCTCGCCGACCCCGCGCAGGCCGATGTGCCGGTCGCGCATCTCACCAGCGCCGCCTATCTCGCTCGCCTGCGCGCCCTGATCGACCCCAAGCGGGCGATGGCGGATCTGCCGGCGGCGGGCGAAAGCGAACTGCCGCGCCATCCCGACACGGTTTATCTTTGCGTCGTCGATCGCGACGGCAATGCCTGCAGCCTGATCAACTCGCTCTATCAGAGCTTTGGCTCGGGCATTCTCGCCGAAAAATCTGGGGTCATGCTGCATAATCGTGGCCTTGGCTTTAGGCTCCAGCGCGGCCATCCCAACTGCATCGCACCGAACAAGCGGCCGATGCACACCATCATCCCCGGCATGCTGACCAAGGATGGCGCGGCGGTGATGCCGTTTGGCGTCATGGGCGGGCATTTCCAGCCGATGGGTCAGAGCCTCCTCTTGAGCAATCTCTTCGACTATGGCCTCGACATTCAAGAAGCGCTCGATCTCGCGCGCTTCTTCCCGCAAGCCGGGCGGCTCGACCTCGAGCGCGGCATTCCCGAGGCTCTCGCCACCCGCCTCGCCGCCCTCGGCCATCAGCCGAGCCGGATCGAGCGCCCGCTCGGCGGCGGCCAGGCAATCATGATCGACCGCGCCCGCGGCGTGCTGATCGGTGGCTCCGATCCGCGCAAAGACGGGCTGGCATTGGGGTATTGAGCAGCATGAGCGAAGCCTGTGACCTCCCGGCAACCGAAGCCCGGGCGCTGATCGGCGCGAAAAAACTCTCGCCGGTCGAACTCATCGAAAGCTGTATCGCGCGGATCGAAGCGGTCGATCACGCCGTCAACGCCATGGTCGCGCGTGATTTCGAACGCGCCCGCGCTTCGGCCCGCGACGCCGAGGCCGCGGTGATGCGTGGCGACGCGCTGGGGCCGCTGCATGGCCTTCCGGTCGGGATCAAGGATCTCGAGGAGACGGCGGATCTCCGCACCACCTATGGCAGCCCGATCTATCGCGACCATGTGCCGGCGCGGGATTGCCGCATGGTCGCGGCCTTACGCTCGGCCGGCGCGATCGTGCTCGGCAAGACCAACACGCCGGAATGGGGCGCCGGCGCCAATACCCGCAACGCCGTCTATGGCGCCACCGGCAATCCCTTCGATCCGCAGAAATCCGCCGCCGGCTCCTCCGGCGGCTCGGCGGTGGCGCTGGCGACCGGAATGGTGCCGCTGGCCTCGGGGTCCGACATGGGCGGCAGCTTGCGCAACCCGGCGGGATTTTGCGGCATCGTCGGCTTCCGCCCCTCGCCCGGCCTGGTTGCGAACGAAAAGCGCGGCCTCGGCTGGTCGCCGCTCGGCGTGCTCGGGCCGATGGCGCGCAATGTCGGCGATCTCGCGCTGATGCTCTCGGCGATGGTCTCGGACGACGCGGGCGACCCGCTCGCTTACACGGTGCATGGGCGCGAGACGCGCCAAGGCCGCGATTATTTTCCCCCGCCGGCGATCGATCTCGCCGGTCTTCGTGTCGCCCTCACCGCCGATCTCGGCTTTGCGCCCACCGAGCGCCACATCGCGACGGTATTTTCCGAAAAAACCGCGCTGTTTCGCAGCATTTTCGCCCGTGCCGAGGATACGACGCCGAATTGCGCCGGTGCCGACGAGGCTTTCGCGATCCTGCGGGCCGTTAATTTCGTCGCCGCCCATCGCGAAAAGGCCGAGCAGCGGCCAGACGATGTCGGCCCTAATGTGCGCGCCAATGTCGCCGAGGGGCTGGCCTACAGCGCCGCCGACGTCGCCCGCGCCGAACTCCTGCAAACCGAGCTTTATCGTCGCTGGCAGGATTTTTTCCGCGATCACGACATCATTCTGACACCGACGCTGACGATCAGCCCGCGCTCCTGGCGTGAGCTTTATCCCGCCGAGATCGATGGCCGGCCGACGAAAAATTACTTTCATTGGCTCGCGCTGGCCTATGCCGTCACGCTCGCGGGACACCCGGCGCTGTCGCTGCCGCTCGGGCGCGATCACGCCGGCATGCCGTTTGGTCTCCAGATCATCGGCCCGCGCGGCGGCGACGCGCTGGTGCTCGCCGTCGCGCAAGCGCTCGAGCGGGCGCTCGCCGCTGATCCCCGCACCGCGCGCCCGGTCCCCGACATCGCCGCCCTCAAAGCCGCCCCGCCACTCCGCGCGGCGGCGGGATTTCTCGGTTTCGCTTGATTTGGATTAAGGATGGCGCCCGCGGCCCTGGTATGTGACTGGGATCGTTCGCGCAGGGAGAGAAAGCATGGTTGAGGACTGGCTGGCTCTGATCAACAACATGAACGGCGCGGTGCGCGATCTGCGCAAAGCGGCGCCGGAGACGCTGAAAGCGTTTTCCGACATGGCGCAGGCGGCGCATGGCGGCGATGGGCTCGACCACAAAACCAAGGAGCTGATCGCGCTCGCGATCGGCGTTGCGACGCGCTGCGCGCCCTGCATCGCCTATCACGCCGAAGGCGCGGTCAAGCATGGCGCGACCCGCGAGCAGGTGGCGGAGACGCTGGCGATGTCGATTTATATGGGGGCCGGCCCCTCGGTGATGTATGCCGCCGAGGCGCTGGAAGCGGTCGATCAGATGCTGGCGAAAACCGCTGCCAAGGCGTGAGTTCGGCCTGGCGCTGTCTGCTTGCCGGCCTCGCTTTGGCGTTAGCGTTCGCGCGACCGGCCGGCGCCGCGACGCTGGAGGCCGTGCGAGCGGCGGGCGTGGCTTGGCCAATAGCGCAAAAGACCTTCTTTTTCTGTAGGAAAAGAAGCAAAAAGACTTTCTTCCGGCTCTCTGATAGTGGCATTTTCCGCGGAAGGCAGTGCCTTCGGCACTGTCCCAACAGATAAAAGTTTTTTGGTTCTTTTTTTCAAAAAAGAACATTTTTTCTATGTGTGAGGAAATGTCATGACAAGACTTGCGGGAAAAATCGCCCTCATCACTGGCGCGGCGTCGGGGATTGGCCGGGAGACGGCGTTGTTGTTTGCCGCCGAGGGCGCCGCAGTGGTGGCAACCGACGTCGATGAGGCTGGGCTCGCGGGGCTTCCGGGCCGCGCGATCAAGCTCGACGTCACCAGCGAGAGTGATTGGGAGGCAGCGTTTGCCGCCGCCCGCGCGGCGTTCGGGCGGGTCGATATCCTGGTCAATGCCGCCGGGATCGCGATCGGCGGCGCGATCGAGAACGCGACGCTCGCGGATTGGCGGCGAACGATGGCGGTCAATGCCGAGGGCACGTTTCTCGGCTGCCGCGAGGCGGTGCGATCGATGCGCGAGAGCGGCGGCGGCGCCATCGTCAATATCTCATCCGCTGCCGGGCTAGTGGGTGATCCGAAGCTCGCCGCTTATTGCGCGAGCAAGGGCGCGGTGCGGCTGCTGACGAAATCGGTCGCCCTCCAATGCGCGCGGGCCGGCTATAAAATCCGCTGCAACTCTGTGCATCCGTCGTTTGCCGAAACGCCGATGCTGGAGCGCATGTTCGCCCGCGCCGCTGACCCGGAAAAACTCCGCGCCGGGCTGATCCGCGCAACCCCGCTCGGACGCCTCGGCAGCGCGCGAGACGTCGCCGGTGCCATCCTCTATCTCGCCTCCGACGAGGCCGCCTTCATCACCGGCGCCGAGCTTGCGGTCGATGGCGGCCTCACGGCGGCGTGATGATCGACCACCTCTCGTTGGGTGTCGCCGATCTCGACGCCTCCCGGCGCTTTTATGACGCAGCGCTGGCGCCGCTCGGCTATCGCTATCTGCGCGGGAGCGAGACCACGGCAGGCTATGGCGATGACGACGCGGCGTTCTGGATCGTCGCGGCAGCGCGCCCGGTCGCGCCCGATCCGGCCTCGGGTCTCCATGTCTGTTTTCGTGCCCCGAGCCGGGCGGCGGTCGAGGCATTTTACCGGGCGGCGCTGGACGCCGGCGGGCGCGACAATGGCGCGCCGGGCGAGCGGGAGTACGAGCCCGGCTATTACGCCGCGTTCGTGATCGACCCGGATGGCTATCGTCTCGAAGCCTATTGCGGCGGCGGCCAAACCTGATCGCCGCTTTCGGCTCAGCCCCTCAGTTGAGAAAAATCTTTCCCGGATTGAGGATGCCGTGCGGATCGAGCGCCGTCTTCAGCGAGCGCATCACCGCCAGCGCCTCGGCGCCGTGCTCGGCCTCGAGGAATTCGCGCTTGCCGATGCCAACCCCGTGCTCGCCGCTGCACGAGCCGCCGAGCGCGAGCGCGCGGCCGACGATCTGGCGATCGAGCGCCCAGGCGCGCGCTAGCGCTTCCGGGTCGTCTTTCGGGATCAGGATCACGGTGTGGAAATTGCCGTCCCCGACATGGCCGACGATCGGGGCAGTGAGGCCGGAGGCGAGAATATCCTCCTTCGCGCCGAGCACCGCTTCGGCCAGTTTCGAGATCGGCACGATGGCGTCTGTCGTCACGCCGAAATACCCTGGCTTGAGCGCAAGCCCGGCCCAATAGAGGTCATGGCGGGCTTTCCACAGATGCGCCCGCTCCTCCTCGGCGAGCGCCCAGCGAAACCCGGCGCCGCCATTTTCGCGCGCGATCGCTTCGGCCTGCTCGGCCTGTTCGCGGGCCGAGGCGTGGCTGCCGTGAAACTCGAAAAACAGGGTCGGCCGCCGCGCCAAACCGGTGAGTTTCGAATAAGAAATCGCCGCGCCGATCGCGTCGTCATCGAGCAATTCGATGCGGGCGACGGGGATGCCGGCCTGGATGACCGTAATCACGGTCTCGACGGCGCCGGCGAGATCGTCGAACTGGCAGATCGCCGCCGCCATCGCTTCGGGAATGCCCGAGAGCTTGAGCGTGATCTCGGTGATCACGCCGAGGGTTCCCTCCGAGCCGATGAAAAGCCGCGTCAGATCATAGCCGGTCGACGATTTGCGCACCCGCCCACCGGTTTTGATCACCCGCCCATCAGCGAGCGCGACGGTGAGGCCGAGGGTGTTTTCGCGAATGGTGCCATAGCGCACGGCGTTGGTGCCGGAGGCGCGGGTTGCGCACATGCCGCCGAGCGTGCATTCGCTGCCAGGATCGACCGGGAAAAACATCCCCTGGTCGCGTAAATGGGCATTGAGCTGCTGGCGCGTGACGCCGGCCTCGACGCGGCAATCGAGATCGGCGGCATTGACCTCGAGAATCCGAGTCATGCGCGAAAGATCGAGCGAAATGCCGCCGCGCACCGGCGTCACATGGCCTTCGAGCGAGGTGCCGGCACCGAACGGCACGACCGGAACGCGCGCCGCGTTGCAGAGCGCAAGCAGCCGCGCCGCCTCTTCGGTGGTTTCGATGAAGGCGACGGCATCGGGCAAAACTGGCGGGTTAGTGTCCTCGCCATGGGCGTGCTGCTCGCGGAGCGCCAGGTTGCGCGACAGACGTGGGCCGAGCCAAGCCTCGGCCTCATGGATCACCCGGCTTACGGCATCATCGGTCATCGGCGTTCCACCCATCTGTTGAATTGACGCATTGGGATGCCAAGCCTAGCCTTTCCCGAGACGGAGGAAAACAGCATGGCAAACCGGTTGAAAGAGCAGTGGCGGCAGGGCAAGGCGACGGTCAATGGCTGGCTTGCGATTCCCTCGGCCTTTTCCGCCGAGGTGATGGCCCAGGCCGGTTGGGACAGCGTCACCGTCGATCTCCAGCATGGTGTGCAGGATTATCTTTCGATGATCGCCTGCTTTCAAGCGATGGAGAAACATCCGCCGCTGCCGATGGTGCGGGTGCCGTGGAACGAGCCGGGGATCATCGGCAAGGTGCTCGATGGCGGCGCCTATGGCGTCATCTGCCCGATGATCAACACCGCCGATGAAGCGCGCGCCTTCATCCGCGCTGCGAAATATCCGCCCGATGGCGCGCGCAGCAATGGCCCGATCCGCGCCGCCCCCTATGGCGTAATGAGTTCCTATCAATCGACCGCCAATCAAGAGACGCTCTGCATCCCGATGATCGAAACGCAGCAGGCGCTCGACAATCTCGAGGCGATCCTCGATGTCCCGGGGATCGATGCGATCTATATTGGCCCGAGCGATCTCGGCTTCTCGCTCGGCCTGCCGCCAAAGCTCGATCGCGAGGAGCCGGAAATCCTGCGCATCTATGAGCGCCTGATCCGCGAGACCGAAAAACGCGGTATTTTCGCCGGTCTCCATAATCTCAGCCCCGCCTATGCCCGCCGCATGATCGAGATGGGGTTCAAGATGGTAACGATCGCCAATGATTCGGGGCTGATGTTCCAAGCAGCGCGCGCGGCGGTTTTGGCGGTGCGCGAAGCCGCGTCGTGAGGCCGCCATGACCCTTCCCATCATTCGCCTCTCGCCCGAGGACAGCGTGGTGATTGCCCGCGTCGCCCTGCTGCCCGGAACCCCGGTCGCGGACGGCGTCACCACCAGCGAACGCATTCCCGCCGGCCACAAGGTCGCGATCCGCGCCCATGCGGTGGGCGAGCCGGTCAGGCGTTATGGCCAGATCATCGGTTTTGCGACCCGCGACATCGCCCCCGGCCAGCATGTCCATACTCAGAATTGCGGCATGGGCGATTTCGCCCGCGATTATGCCTATGGCGTCGATGCCCGCCCGACCGAGATGATCGACCCACCGGCGCGCTTTCAAGGCATCCGCCGCCCCGATGGCGCGATCGCGACGCGCAACTATATCGGCATCCTGACCTCGGTGAATTGCTCGGCGCATGTCGCGGCGATGGTCGCTGACGCTTTCCGCCGCAATCCGTTCACCGGCGACGATCCGCTCGCCGATTTTCCTCATGTCGATGGCGTCGTCGCACTCACCCACAAGACCGGCTGCGGCATGACCCAGAAGGAGCCGCTGGCACTGCTCCGGCGCACCCTCGGCGGCTATGCCCGGCATCCGAATTTCTCGCATGTCATCGTGCTCGGGCTCGGCTGCGAGGTGAACCAGATCGGCGGGCTGATGGAGGAGCAGCGTCTCGCCGGCCGGCTCAAGGCGATGGACATCCAGACCATGGGGGGCACCCGCCGCACGGTGGCCGCTGGCATCGATTTTGTGCGAGAGGTGCTGGCCGAAGCCAACCAGGCGCGGCGCGAGAGCGTTCCCGCGAGCGCGCTCAAGATCGCACTCCAATGCGGCGGCTCGGATGGGTATTCTGGCATTTCCGCGAACCCCGCCCTTGGCGCCGCGAGTGATCTCGTGGTGCGCCACGGCGGCACCGTCATTCTCTCGGAGACGCCCGAGACCTACGGCGCCGAGCATCTCTTGACCCGCCGCGCCGTCTCGCGCGAGGTCGGAGAAAAACTGGTCGCCTTGATGCGCTGGTGGGAGGAGTACACGGCGCGCGAGGGCGCCGAGATGGATGCCAATCCGTCGCCCGGCAACAAGGCCGGCGGGCTCACCACCATCCTCGAAAAATCCTTGGGCGCGATGGCCAAGGCGGGCAGCACCAACCTGGTAGACGTGGTGCGCTATGCCGAGCCGGTGACCGCGTCGGGCTTCGTGTTCATGGACACCCCCGGCTATGATCCGGTGGCGGCGACTGGGCAGGTCGCGGGTGGCGCCAATCTCGTTTGCTTCACCACCGGGCGCGGCAGTGTTTTCGGCTGCAAGCCGGCGCCCTCGATCAAGCTTGCCACCAACACGCCGATGTTCCGCCGCATGGAAGACGACATGGACGTCAATTGCGGCAGCGTGCTCGACGGCGCCGAGACGGTTGTCGAATGTGGCCAGCGCATTTTCGACCTCATCCTGCGGGTCGCTTCTGGCGAGAAGACCAAAAGCGAGCAATTCGATTTCGGCGCCGCCGAATTCGCCCCCTGGCAGATCGGCGCGACGATGTAGCGGGTCCGTTGCCCCTCCCTCCCGAAGAGCCGGCCGCCGTCAGCAACGTCGATCTCTTTCACGGCTTTCTCGGGATCGGCATAAGCGGCTTCGGCGGCGTGTTGCCCTGGGCGCGGCGGATGGTGGTCGAGCGGCGCGGCTGGCTGGACGCCGCCGCCTTCAACGATCTTCTCGCTCTGTGCCAGTTCCTGCCGGGGCCGAACGTGATCAATCTTTCGGTCGCGCTCGGGGCCCGCTTCGGCGGCTGGCGCGGGGCCTTGGCGGCGTTCGCCGGGCTGATGCTGGCGCCGATGGCGATCGTCATCGGGCTTGGCGCCCTTTACACCCGTTATGGCGATCTCGCCCTCGTCCAGCACCTGTTCCATGGCCTCGCCGCCGGCGCCTCGGGGCTCATTCTGGCGACGGCAGCGAAAATTGCCTGGCCGCTGCGCCGCCGGCCGGCGGCGCTCGCCCTCGCCGCCTTGGTCTGGTGCGCCGCCGCGATCTTCCGCGCGCCGCTGTTTCTGATCCTCGCGATCGGCGCCGGGCTCGGGCTGATCGTCGCGCGGCGGGCGCGATGACGCTCGTGCTCGCGCTTTTCCTCACCTTCGCCGCGCTCTCGCCGCTCGCGTTCGGCGGCGGCAACACCATCCTGCCGGAAATGCAGCGCCAGGTCGTGAGCGTGCATCACTGGCTTGCGTCGCGTGATTTCATTGCCCTCTACGCCCTGGCGCAGGCGGCGCCGGGGCCGAACATGCTGGTCGCGACGCTGATCGGCTGGCGGGTCGCCGGGCTCGGCGGCGCGCTTGCCGCAACGATCGGGCTTTGTCTTCCCTCCTCGCTGCTCACCTTCACCATCGCCGGCCTCTGGTGGCGGTTTCGCGAAGCACGCTGGCGGCATTGGATTCAGGCAGCCCTGGTGCCGGTGACGGTCGGGCTGGTCGGCGCGGGTGCCGCGGTGATCGCGGCGGGGACGGCGCGCGGCCCGCTCGCAGCCCTGATCACCGCGCTCGTCACCGTCGCGACGCTCATGACGCGCTTCAACCCGCTCTGGTTTCTTGCCCTGAGCGCGCTCGCGGGCGTGCTCGGGCTGGTGTGATCCGCCGCAGCACTCAGGGCACCAGGCTGACCTCCGGCCCGTCGAGATCGCTGCCCCACATTTTTTCGAGATTATAAAGGCGGCGGGCGTCCGGCTTGAAGAGATGGACGATGATGTCACCGGCATCGAGCAGCACCCAATCGGCGCCGCCGGCGCCCTCGACCGGCACTCGCTTCAGCCCGGCGGCGCGCAGCTTCTCGGCGAGATGGGCAGCCATCGCCTCGATCTGGCGGTCAGCGAGGCCGGTCGCGATGATCATCCGTTCGGCGAAGGCGGCGCGGCCGGCGAGATCGAGGGTGACGATATCCTCCGCCTTGTCGTCCTCGAGGCTCGCCGTAATGAGGGCGCTCAGCCGGTCGAGATCGATGTCGGCGCGGCGCGGCCGGGGCGCGCGGCGCGGCGCCGGTTTGCCGGCGGCGGCGGGCTTGGCCTGCGTTGCGCTTCCAGTGGCTTTGCCTTTGGCGGCGGGCTTGGCGAGGGTCGCGGCTTTGCGCGGGCTGGCGCTGGCGCGGCGGGCGGTGGGGGATGGG
>NZ_JBMFWJ010000068.1:0-11514 GCF_049965395.1 Acidibrevibacterium sp. | reverse complement strand
TGATTTTATGGCGCGCCCGAAGAGATTCGAACTCCTAACCCCCAGATCCGTAGTCGGGAAGGTCTAGGAGACGCCGGGGGACGGGAGCGGACCGCAGTTGCCAGAAGCCTTCGACGCCAATGGGGTGGAAGTGCCGCGCGCGGACTCCAAACGCCACCAGATGCCGCTAATCTCCTCGCCGGTTGGTCCGCCGTTGGTCCGCGGCGACCATCTGATGGCCGAAACTCGGGTGAAGTCTGGCGCGCGCCGAAGGCGGATGCGCGCGTGAACGCGGGAAAGGTATAATATACACTATGTGTGTATTACAACATTACACATATATTTATCCCATTGATCCATCACATTTTTATGCCCTTTTTGTGGGCATTTCGAAACGGATCACATCGAATAACATCGCGTTACACGCGTTACACAAGCAATTCCAAATACTTACGGCATGCCCAAGGGGAGATTTGGCGCCCGAACGGCTCGAAATGTGGCAGCGACCATGACCAAAGCGGGCCAAATCCGGCTGACCGATACCGCCGTGAAGGCACTCAAATGCCCGCCGGGCAAGCGTGATTGCCTGGTTTTCGACGACCGGATCCCGGGTTTCGGGGTGCGCGTGATGGCTTCGGGCGTGAAAACCTTCCTGCTGCAATACCAGCTCGGCGGCCGCGGCGGCCGGCGCGAGCGCTATGCGATCGGGCGGCATATGGAGACGCGGATCGTGGACGGGGCGCCCGTGGTGGTCACGGCGGCTTGGGCCCGCGCCGAAGCCGAGCGCGCCCGCGGCCTCGTCCGCGACGGCCGGAGCCCGAACACCGCCCGCGCCAGCGCGCCGAAACAACGCCTCTACACCTTCGGCCGCCTGGTGGATGACTGGCGCGCCGAGGCCCTGACGCGCGCCAGCCTGCGCTATCGGGACGAGGCGCCGGCGTCGATCCGGCGCTTTTTCGCCGAGCTGCTCCCGCGCGCGGCTTCCTCCCTGGTGCGCGCGCAGGTCCGCGAGATCGTGCAGGCGCATGCGCCTGGCGCCCCGATCGGCACGCGCCGCGCGGTGAGCGCCGCCCGCGCCGCGTTCAATTGGGCGCTCAACGAGCGTGACCTCAAAGCGGCCGGCAATCCCTTCGAGCGCGTCAATCGCGGGACGGAAGAGAGCCGCCAGCGCGTCTTGACGGATGCCGAGCTTGGCGAAGCCTGGCGCGCGGCGCTGGCGCTGGCGCCTCCCTTCGGGCCGTTCGTGCAATTGCTGATCCTCACCTTGCAGCGCCGAAGCGAGCTCGCCGGCATGCGCTGGGACGAGCTGGCGCCGGATTTCTCGGTCTGGACCCTCCCCGCGGCGCGGGCGAAGAACAGCGAGGCGCATCTCGTCCATCTGGTCGAGGCGGCGCGCGAGGTGCTGCGCCGGCTGCCGCGTGGCGCCGGAAGCCCGCTTGTCTTCCCGGCGACGCGGAGCCGCCTCGGCGCCCGCGCGGCGGGCGGCAGCGCGGCGCGCCCGATCTCCGGCTTTTCGGATGCGAAGGAGCGGCTGCTCGCGCAAATCCGGGCCGAGCGGGCGCAGCGGCGCGGCTTGCCGCTGGCCGAGACGCCGGCGCCCGATTGGCGCTTTCACGATCTCCGCCGCACCGGGGTGACGATGATGGCGCGCCTCGGGATCAGCCCTACCGTCGCCGACCGCATCCTCAACCACGTCGAACAGCGCAAGGCGACGACGATCGCCGAGGTTTATCAGCGCCACCAGTTTTTGCCCGAACGCGAGGCGGCGATGGAAATCTGGGCCGCGCATGTCCTCCGCGTCGCCGCAGCCACCGCGCCCGAGACCGAGGCGCCTCGCCGAGGCTGAGGGCGTTTTCGGGATTGCGTGCGCGTGGCGCGGGCGGTTCGCGCCGCTTTTCCCGGGCGCCAAGCGCGCGGCGCGGGGCGTGTCAAGTTTTTTTGTTGACAAGCGGCGCGAAGAGACCCAGCCTCGCCGCGCTCGCCAGACAGCGAGCGGCCGAGCGTGGTGCGGAAACACCAGCGCCCGGCCTAACCCGGACAGGAGAGAGTTCCATGTCGCAGGCTGTTGACGCCCTTAGCACGCCCCCCGCGTGCGTGCCATCTCCCGATCTTTTCGCTTTCCCGGACGCCGCGTTGTTTGATCTCCGCGTGCGTTGGGAGCGTCTTCGCGCTGATCGCGGAGGCCTTCCCGCTGGCGCGGACGCGGCGCCGCTTGCCGCCGAAGAGGCGACGGTGATCGCGCAAATCCTCGCCGCGCCGGCGCACACGCTCGCCGGCCTTGGGGCGAAGATCGAGGCCGCCGCCATCGCCCCAACCACCGCCACGGCCGGCAAGCGGATATGCCAGGTGGTGGAGGAAAGCGCGCCGGTGCTCGAGCGGGTTTTTGCCGCCGCCCCTGGGCTCCCCACGCTGAAGCCGATGATCGCGGTCATGGCGCGGATTCTGGCGGAGACGGTGAACCCTGAGGCCTCGGCGCAAGGCGACGGCGTCGGCGAAGGCGCCGCGCCGGCTGCTGGCCTCGCCGCGGCGAACGACGGCGAGCCGATCGAGTTCGAGATTCTCTATCGCGCGCTGTGCGGCTGGGTCGCGGTGCTCGCTGCCCTGCAACTCTCGCTGGAAAACAATGTCCTGCCGCCGGCGGCGCTGAGCCCGGTTCTCACTGAAATGGTGGAATGGCGGGGGCGGCTCGGCGCGACGCTTTCGGCGGAAGAACGCGGCGCGAATTTCTGACCATGGGCGCGGTTTCGCGCGAGAGGCCCGGCGCCGTCGGCGCGGCGGGCGCTCTCGCGGCGCTCTTCTTCGCGCGGCCGGCACGCGCCGCGCCCTCGGCTGACGCCGGCGGGAGACGAGGCGCGCCGGGCAACGCGGCATTGTGCGAGATCGAGCGCAATGGCAGTCTCTTTCCCCGCTCAGAGGGCGCGTCCCGATTCGGGCGCGGAGATGCCTACCGGGGTGGCAAGGTTTGGCCGCCGCAAGCCGGGACCTCACGCCCGGCCGCCACCCCGGCCTTCTCCCCGTGGGGTTGTGTGCGTGAGGGCACGGTGGAATTCGAAGAACTTGCCGATTTCGCGGACGCGGGGGCGCACGGCGTTCCGTTCGCCCGCGCGTTCACAGACCTCGCCCTCGCTGAGCCTGAGGCATGGCGCGAATGGGTGTGCGCGCGCGTGAAAGCCCAGCGCGCGGACCGACCCCGTGCCGAGTGGGAGCGGGCGCGGGAGCGCGCGGAGGAGAGATATCTCGCCGCGCGCTACCGCCGGACCACCCCCTTTGAGGGGGCAGAACCCTTCCACCCCGCATGGTCAAGCCCATTGCCGCCGGGTCACGGGCCGAACCCTTTTTTACCGGCGTGGGAAGCGGCGCAAACTGACGTGGCGGCGTGCGAGCAACGGGCGCGGGCAAGCGTGCGCGAGCGGCTCAAAAACCGGCGCCTGCGCGTGTTCGGGCGACCCGGCACGATCGAAGCGCCGTGGCGTTGGATCGCGCCGCATGTCGCGGCACACCTTAAGTCGGCGGGGGGGAATCTTGGGCTTGGCGCCGTCGAAGGCGGCGGAGCGTTATATTTCCAAGCGACCGTTTTCGATCCCGAGGGCGTGCCGCCGGATCAGGCAGCGATTGCTTACGCTGAGCAGGCCGCGGATCCTTTCAAGATTCAAAGGCTCGTGGCGCGAATGCCAGGCGCCCGCGAGGTGATGCTGCCGCCGAGCCCTTTGGAGCTTGTTCTCCGCGCGATCGAGCGCCGTTGCCTCCGCGATAACGGCCGCGACGGCGCCGAGGAAGCCGCGCTGACGGCGCTGCGCGTGGCGCTGCGCGAGCGGCTGCGGCGCGGCACCCTGCTCGCCTTTCGCGACGGGGCTTCCGCCCCCCTCCCCGCCGAAGACTTCGCGCCCGGCGGCTGCCTCGGCGACGTTGACCGCTGGGACGCCGAGCCTGGTATTCTCGTGCGCCCGCCCGAGCCCCCTTCGCGCACCGCACTCGTCGCCGGTGCTGAGCCGTCCTCGGGGGCCGTCCAGAAAACAGGCGGCCGGCTCCCGAAGTGGAACTGGCAGCCCTTCGAGGAGCATTTCGTAAATCTTCGCCAGGAACGCCCGGAATATAATGAGTCGCAGGTCCATGCCGAGATGCAAAAATTTGCGCGCGACCATATGAAAGACGAGCATAACAATTCGCCAGACAAAAAAACAGTTTGGGCGCGATTCAAAAAGCTTCGACGCAAGGAATGCGGAGCGTAGCGGGGCGATGCCTGCGCGTCTCCGAATTCTCGTAATTCGTTTAAAGAATTACGAGACTGGCAATCGTCCTGTTCCCCGCGTCAATCTCCTGTCGGCGCAATCCCGCGCTCAGGAGATTCCCGGAATGAACTCTTCCACTCTTCGACGCCCGGCTACGGAGGCTCACCGTCCAACGCCCGAGGCGCATGACCCGAATTTTGCGCGTTCCCTCGCCGAGCGGATCGCCCTCTTCGGCGACGAGGCGATCCTTTCGAGCCCTGAATTTGCCGCCATGCGCGGCGTCTCGGACCGTATCAATCACCGCGAGCGGCTGGCCGGCACCGGCTGCCCCTATATTTTATTGTCTGCGAGACGTGTCGGGTATCGTTACGGCGATTGCAAAGCCTTTCTCCGCGGCCGCCGCGTCGGCGTTGTCGAGGAGCATGCGGCATGAGCGCGCTGCCCGCCTATCACCACCCTGGCGACGGCGACCCGAGCTTGCTCGGGGAACTCTGCAGCGATTGCGGGCATTTCGCGCCGGGCCTCGTCGATTGGCTCGGCGACGACCGCCTCTCGCGCCCGAATCTCCTCTACAGCAACGGGGCGGCCCCTGGCATCCCGGCGATCATCGCGGCGCTTGGGCCCGCGTTGGGGGCAGTCGCGCCGGCTTATTCCGAGCTCTGGCGCCGGCTCGATGCGCATTGGCGCCGCCCTGGCGCGCGGCGCGGAAAGGTTTGGGCGCCTGTCCCCGCCGTCGTCGACGCGCTGCGCACCCTGCGAGCCCTGCTCGTGTCCCTTCATCGGGAAATTCTCCTCGCGATCGACGACGCCATCGCGGAGGCCGAGACCGCCGAGCGTGCCTGCGCGGTGTTGGATGAGGGCCTCGCGGGCTTGGACAGCAACGGAGACCTCGTGCCGGCTCCGAAAGCCGAAGACCCGGCATGAGGGAAGAGGGCCAATGCCTTGCCGCCCGCTCCCCGCCTGCCGTCGCTGCCCGATCTCCGCTCGCCGCCCTGGCGCGGCCCCGGCTTCGGACCCTTTTTCCTTATCACCGCCAAGGAACCTCCAAAATGTCTTTTACGCCAGTATCTGACACCGTCCGGCACGGCAACCCGGCGCCGGCTGCGAAGGCCCCCCTCTCCCCGACGGCGCCCGCGAAGGTCGCTGCCCCTCCGCCGGCGGCCGGTGATGGCGCCCGGGCCCAATCACAAAATCGAGGGGCGCGAATGGCGCTCGCCGACGAAGAACGACTGAGAGAATCGCGGCTGCCCGACGAGCTCGCGGCGGAGCTGCGCGGCCTGCGGCGAGCCAAATTCGGATCGGAGATGCGCGAGGCGATTCCCGTCGCCGCCGCGCGGCTCCCGGTCTTGCGCGAACGCGTCGATCGCCTGGAGGCCGAACGCCTCTCTTGCCTGCGCAGCGGCGCCGCCCGCGCGATTCCGGCGATCGACGAAAAACTCGGCCTCTGGCGTGCGTTTCTTGAAGCTTACTCGCTTTTGATTGCTGATTTCGAGGCCGCGATCCCCGCGCGCGAGCGGGAGGAGGAAGAAAAGCGCGCCGGTTTCCGCGAGCGTGCGGCGCGGGCGGTGGCCAAGCGCCAGGCAGCCGCCGAGCGCATTCTCGCTCGTCGGGAAATGCTCGCCGCGCTCGCCGATGACGTCAGAAGTTACGATCGGGAAACGATGGAACTCTTTGCCCTTCAGAAACAAATGGCGCGCGACGGCTTTGCGCTTGAGGCGCTTGGCGTCGACATGTCGCTCCCTCTAAAGCCGAGCGCGCCCGCGCAGAGTCCTTATTGGGAGCAAGGGCTCGCGGTTGGCGCCGGCGCTGCCCTGCAGACGCCCGGCTTCGTCAGCGGCGATATCGCGCGCGGTCTGCGCATTCCCGGCATTGCGGCGCGCGGCGAAGCGGAGCCGGAGTGGATTTATCGCCCTGGTCCCGGACCTATCGCGACCTGATAACTATGGCGACGCGCGCACCTTCGGCCGGGGAGATTTCCGGCCTGCTCGCCGGCCGCATGCCGGAACTCGTCGCCGATCTTCTTCCGGGCGCGCGGCGCGAAGGGCGCCTCGCGCGGATCGGAAGCCCCGACGGCGAGCCCGGGCAATCCTGCGCGATACACCTTGTTGGCGCGCGGGCGGGCCGTTGGCATGATTTCGCCTCCGGCCAAGACGGCGACGCGCTCGATCTTATTCGCGCCGTGCGCCGATGCGACACGCGCGAGGCGATCGCATGGGCGCATGGCTGGCTCGGCACCGGCGCCGATATCCGGCCCCCGCGAGAGCCCGCGGCGCCGCGCCGGGTGCCCCCCTCCGACGACGCCGAGGCGCGGCGCCGGCTTGCGCTGAAACTCTGGCTCGCGGCGCGCGGCTCGCTCGCTGGCACCCCGGCGGAGGCCTATCTTGCGGCGCGCGGCATCGACCTCGCGGACCTGGCGCGGGCGCCGCGCGCGTTGCGTTTTCACCCCGGCCTCTGGTGCCCGGAGGCGGGCGCGCGTCTTCCGGCGCTCGTCGCCGCCGTCATTCGCGGGGGCGAATTCTGCGGAATTCATCGCACCTATCTTCAGGAAACGCGGCCCGGCGTGTGGACAAAGGCGCGGCTCGCGAGCCCGAAACGAAGCCTCGGCTCGCTCGCCGGGGGCGTCGTTCCGCTTCAGCGCGGCGCCTCCGGCAAGCCACTGCGCGCGGCGCCGGACGGCGATGCGGCGGTGATCGGCGAGGGGCTCGAAACCTGCCTGAGCATTGCCATCGCCTGCCCTGAACTCCGTGTTCTCTGCGCGGTAAGCCTCGGGAATCTGTGCGCGGTGGCGCTCCCCGCGGCGATCACGCGCATCATCATCGCGGCGGATAATGACGTTGCGCCGGGCGCGCAAAAACTGCTGCGCTGCGCGGCACAGACCTTCATCGAACAAGGCCGCGAGGTGCGTATCGCGCGCTCGCCCGTCGGCAAAGATTTCAACGACTGCTTGCAAGAAAGCAAAAGTCCATGAGCGAAGACGCGATCAGCATCACCGAAGCGAGGAAACGCCGCAGCGCAAAAGCCGGGGTGCGGCACGCGATGGAAGCGGCGCCCGTCGCCGACCCCGCGGCGGCCGCCGACGCAGAGGCGCGCAGCGCCGCGCGCTTCACGATGACCGCGGACGGCCTCTATAAAAATGTGCCCGGAAAGTTTCCTGAAAGAATCTGCGACCATTTCGACGTTCTGGGAGAGACCACGGAGCCGGCGAGCAAAGCTTGGGGTCTCCTCACCGCTTTTCGTGACCGCGACATGCGCGAGGTGCAATACGTTGCCGGCCGCGACGCATTCACTGGCGAAAGCCTCGAGCTCACCCGCGCATTGGCGCGGCTCGGCTTTAGCATTCGCCCCGGCCGCGCGGCGGCGAACGCGCTGGCGGAGTATCTTTTCTCGATCCAATCGGTGAAGCGTGCTTTTATCGTTGCGCAAAGCGGCTGGCACCTTATCGATAACGCCCGGCTATTCGTGCTGCCGGACTTCGTCGCCGGCGAGGGGGAAAGGCGCGTGGTCCATCAGTCGCGTTTGAGCGGCGTCTCGCCCTTCGCCACGGCCGGCACGCTCGAAGCTTGGCGCGACCATGTCGCGGCGCTCGCCGTCGGTAATTCTCGCCTCACCTTGTCGATTTCGTGCGCCTTTGCCGGACTTCTGCTCGACCTGGTTGGCGAAGATGGCGGCATCGTCCATCTCCGCGGTCACGCAAAAAGCGGTAAAACCACATGTCTCCGCGCTGCCGCCTCGGTGTGGGGATATCCCGGCGCCGGGCGCCGCACGAGCTTCATGCGCACCTGGCGCGCGACCTCGGTCGGTCTCGAGGAAATCGCCGCCATGCACTCCGACACGTTTTTGCCGCTCGACGAGCTCGGCGCGGCTGACGGGCGAGACGTCGGCGACGTGGTCTATTTTCTCTCCTCCGGCCAGGGTCGCGCGCGCGGCAGCCGCGGCGGCGGCTTGCGCGAGACGCTTTATTTCCGCGTCATGTCCCTGTCGTCAGGGGAAATCGGCCTTGCCGACAAAATGGAGGAGGCGGCCAAGGGCACCCGCGCCGGCCAGGAAATTCGCCTGCTCGATCTCGACGCGGTCGCCGACCGGGAAATTGGCGCGTTCGAGACCCTGCACGGGGCGCCCTCACTCGCGGCTTTTGCCGCCGCTCTCGTCCGCGGCGCCGTGGAAAACCACGGGCAAGCCGGGCCGGCGTTCGCAGCCTATTTGATCGAGCGGCTCCGCGACGATCCCGCCTATGGTCCGGGCTTGGCGGACGACGCAAGCGCGCTTGCCGCGACCTGGCTGGGAGACGTCCCGAACGTGGGGGCGCAGGTCGCGACCGCGGCGCGCCGCTTCGCATTGGTTGCCATTGCCGGGAGCCTGGCAACGGAGGCCGCCCTCACCGGCTGGGGCGCGCGGGCGGCGCAAGAGGCCGCGCATAAATGCTTTCTCGCATGGCTCGACGGGCGCGGGTTTGCCGGCAGCCGCGAGGACGAAGACGCGATTTCGCGTCTCCGCGCCTTCTGCCAGACACACGGCAAAGCGCGCTTCGAGGAATGGTCCGAGCCGCGCGGCGCGCAAGCGGAATTCGAGGCGCCGGAGGACCTGCGCGGAGACAAGGTGCAGGTCCATCATCGCGCCGGCTGGCGGCGCTGGATGCGCAACGACGATGGCGGCGCATCCTGGCGCTACTACCTCACCGCGCCGGGCATGCGCGAGGCGCTGGAAGGCCTCGACTATCGACGCTCGCTTCAGGTGTTGGCCGAGCGCGGCCTCATTGGCATCGACAAAGATCGCAAACCTGGCGGGACCGTGCGCGTGCCGGGGTATGACCCGCAACGCCTCTATATGGTTCTCCCGAAGCTTTTCTCGGATGCCCCCGAGTGATCGGCTTGCAGGGAGAGCGTGCTCTTCTTCCGCGCCCCGCTTCGCACCATAGCGCGCCGGCGAGATTGCCCCAGCGCGCTCCGGCATCGCTCACCCGAAGCCAAGCAGCACCGCGAGGCTCTGGCCGAGCGCGACCATCTCCGGCCCCGACAATCGACCCAGTATCGCGCGCGCGCGGTCGCGGCGAACGCTGGTGATTTTCTCGACCATCACCCAGCTCGGCGCCGCCAATCGCAGCGTTGGGCTTGGCTGAACCGCGACGCGCAGCAGAGGCGCATCACGCGCCTCTGTCGTCAGAGGGCAAACGACGAGCGAATGGGTGCCATCGAACACATCGGATTGAACGATGACCGCTGGCCGAGGCTTGCCGCCGTAGTCACCCCCGGCGCGATCGGCGATTAGAACGACGTCACCGCGGTGCATCAAGCGCCTTGGGTTCGTCCTCGTCGAAAACCGCGACTTCCTCGAGGAAATCCATCACCTCGGCAAACTCGCTGTCACTATCCACCAAACGCGATTGCCGGCTTGCTTCCGCGGCGAAGCCGGGCGCCCGCGTGTCTGGCACCCAGATTTGAATCGGCCGCAAGCCACGGGCACGCAACTGCGCCCGATACGCCGCAACGCGTGACCCGACACCCGATTGCGCCATGGAATGACCCTCCGCTTTGTTACATGTAACAGGCGGGTGCGCGTTTCTCAAGAGCCGATCGGGTTTCAGACCACAATGCCGGAGGCCAATCTCCGCGAACCGACAGGCAAGCCGCCTGATGCCGGGATTCTCGGAAAATCTTGCTTTGGCGTTGTCTATCTGACGACCGACGCGATGGCCTCGATCACGTCGAAGAGGCGGGCAGCCAGCGATAAAGCGTCGGCAAGGACACGCCGAGGTTTTTTGCGACTTCCCGCGGCCGCACGCCAGACCCGAGCAGCGTGCGCGCGGCGTCCATCTTGCTCGGCGTCATCTTGCGCTTGCGGCCGCCAACGCGGCCGGCGGCGCGCGCCGTCGCGAGCCCGGCGCGGGTGCGCTCGACGATCATCTCGCGTTCCATCTCGGCGAGGCTCGCCATGACATGAAAGAAGAACCGGCCCGCCGCGGTGCTGGTGTCGATCGCCTCGGTCAGGCTGCGGAAATGCACGCCCCGATCACGTAACTGAAGCGTCACCCTGACGAGCTGCGAGACGCTGCGGCCGAGGCGGTCGAGCTTCCAGACCACCAGCGTGTCGCCGGCGCGCAGAAGGTCCAAGGCGCTGGCAAGACCGGGGCGATCCTCGCGGGTGCCGCTGGCCTTATCTTCGACGACCCGCTCGCACCCGGCTTGCGCCAGCGCCGCGCGTTGGAGATCGAGATTTTGATCCTGCGTCGAAACCCGCGCATAGCCGATTAGCATGCGCGCTCCGACGGATCGCTTTCTAGCTCGCCGAACGCCGCCAGATAGGCTTTCACCGCTCGCGCGGCGGCTCGGTTTGGGCACACGGAAAAGCCGCGCCGGGCGAGCAGCCGAGTGAGATCGAAGGGAGACCGGCGCAAGACGCGGTGCGGCACCACCAGGCGGACCTCGTCGCGGTTTCGGTCAAGGAACCGGACCAGCATCCCCGAGGCGCGCGCCTCGGGGTCGTAAGCGTTGCCGAGCACGTCGATGCGGCCGCAAACCAGCTCGGGAAACCCACCAGGGCGAAGGCGCAGCAGCCCGTCGCCGGTCAGCCGGTAGCGCTCCCCGGTGGTTGCCTCGGCCGCCGCCACGGCTGCCTGAAGAGCGCTCTGAGCGCGCCGCGCGCTGCGGGCCTCCGCAAGATCGATCGTCGTCGCCGCCATCCCTGCCGCCCTCCGCGCGGTTTATCGAAACCCGTGAGAGGGTAAGGATTTGAGAAATCTATTTCAAGAAAGGATTTCGAGAACCGCGACGCCGCGATCTTCGGTCACACCCTCACCCCGCTCGCCATCCTCTCGAAAACGGCCGTTTACGAGAGGGTGGCAAAGCCGGCGCAGTGGCGTCCTTAGCGGCTCACCCCCCGCTGATGCCCCTGCGCTCGGCGACAACGCACTCGGCGCGGAAAAAAAACACCGCCGCAGGTAATTCGCTACCCGCGCGCCCGACGGCGCGCGAGCCCGAGCCCGGCAAGCCCGGCGCCGAGGAGGGCGATCGAAGCCGGCTCGGGCACGTTCGCGGCGGGCGGGAGGGTCAAGGAAAACACCGTGCCGTCATCGGCGCTCCCGCCGCCCGCGGTGGTGCCGTAGAGCGTGCCGCCGACATCGATGAGGCCGCCGAAGGAAGCGGCGCCGTTGCTGCCGGTGAAGTTCACAAGCGTCGCGAGCGCCCCGGTCGTTGGGTTGAGCGAAAACACCGTGCCGTCCCCGCCGCTGCCGCCACCGAGAGTGGTGCCGTAGAGCGTGCTGCCGACCTCGCGCAGCGCGCGCTTCGCCTCCGGCCTCTCGGTCTATGAT
>NZ_JBMFWJ010000067.1:0-11726 GCF_049965395.1 Acidibrevibacterium sp. | reverse complement strand
GTGACCGCCGAAGGGGTGGAAACCACAGCGCAGATCGATCTGCTGCGCGCCGTCCACTGCACCGAGTTGCAAGGGTTTCTGCTCGGCCGGCCTGTACCCGCAAGCGCCATCACCCGTCTCATTCGCCGGCAGCGGAAAACAACCTCCAGCGCCGCTTAGACGTCTTTAAGGAGTGACCGTCCGCTGCGCGCCTGGGGGTCAGGCGCCGCCTCGAGAATAGCAGCGGCCGCGCACGGATTCCGCAAAAGGAAAGGGTTCTTTTTTGAAAAAAAAGAACCAAAAAACTTTTATCCGTTGCACGCTGCCACGCCAGGACAGACTTATCCCGCCCGGCTGGCCGCTGCCAAAACCGCCTCGACATCGCCATCGGAAGGAATGCCAAGCAAGTGATGCGCGTGCCAGAGGGCATAAAACAGCAAGCTCCACGTCATCTGGCCGTCACCCGTGGCAAAGACCGCTGCCACCGCCTCGCGGCGGGCAAAGGCGGCAATGCCGGGGCTGGCCGCGACCAGGGGCGCGAGGCGCGCACCCCGCGCTGCGATCCAGCGCGACATTGGCGGCTTGAAGCCGCGTTTGCGGGCAAACGGCCGCGCTTGCGGCAAGCGTTCGGCGAGCCAGCGTCGCAGCAGCAATTTGCCGAGCCGCCAGCTCACCTTGCTGGCGTCAGGGAGGGCAAAGGCGAAAGCGGCGACGTCGGGGTCGATGAACGGCGTCCTCCCCTCGACGCCATGCGCCATCAGGCAGCGATCGAGCTTGATCAGCAAATCATTGGGCAGCCACTCGGCGCAATCGAGCGCCTGGAGCGCTTGCAGCGGATTGCGCCCTGCCGCTTCGCGCCGCTCGGCGGCGGTGAACCCGTCACGCCAACCGGAGAGATCAAGACCGGGGATGCCGTCGAGCACGCCACGCTGGCGCGCCGGGCGCTGAAAAAACCGCCAAGGGGCAACGGCGCGGCGATAGCGGCCATAGCCAGCGAACATCTCGTCGCCGCCCTCGCCGCACAGCGTCACCTTGAGCTGGCCCCCGGCGGCGCGGCCGAGAAACCAGGTGGGCAGGGCAGCGGCGTCGGTGGTCGGGTCGTCGAGGCAGGCGGCGATACGCGGCGCGGCAGACCAGAAATCGGCTTCCGTCATGACGATGCGCTCGGCCCGGGCGCCGACCGCGCGGGCAACCGCCAGCGCCGCCTCGCTCTCGTCATCGGCGTCGGCCCCGTCATAGCCGATGGTGATCGCCTGCACCCGCTCGCCGCTGGTCCGGTGCATGAGCCAGAGCAGGCTTGCGCTATCGATCCCGCCGGAGAGAAAGAGGCCATAGGGCACGTCTGAGCGCAGATGCAGGGCGACACTCTCGCCGAGCACGCGATCAAGGTCGGCCAGCGTCGCGGCGCGGATCACCGGCCGCGCCGGCAGCCGTGCCGAGTGCCGGCGCGCGACGATTTGCCCCGCCTCGATCACCAGCGTCTCGCCTGGCAGAACGCGGCGAATTCCGGGGAAGATGGTCGCGGCCCCGGTGGTGAATTTGAGCTGCAGCAATTCCGCCCGCCGGGCCGGATCGATCTCGGCGCGCACGAGGCCGGCGCGGAGCAGCGCTTGCGGTTCGGAGGCGAAAGCGAACCCGGCGGCGGTCTCGACATAGTAAAGCGGCTTGATGCCGAACGGATCGCGCGCGAGGATGAGCCGCCCAGCACTCGGATCATAGAGCGCCAACGCATACATGCCACGCAAATGGGCGGCGAAATCGAGACCGTGCGCGGCATAGAGAAAGAGAATCGGCTCGCAATCCGAATGGGTGCGAAACGGCGTCGCGGGCATCGCCGCGCGCAAGGCGGGGTCGTTATAAATCTCGCCGTTGGCGACGAGCACGAGGCCATCGGGGCCAAAGAGCGGCTGGTCGCCGGTTTCAAGATCGATAATCGCGAGGCGACGATGGACGAGGGCGACGGGGCCGGCGACATGGCGCCCCTCCCCGTCCGGGCCGCGATGGCCAAGCGCTGCCGCGAGCGCATCCAGAACCTCGGGGTCTGGCTTGCGCCCGTCGCGCCTCATCACGCCCGCGATCCCGCACATACCCCTCTCCGCTGCCGTCTCGCGGCGGGGTATACCGCGCTTGCGCGCCCATCGCCAGGACGTGCTAGGAAGCGCCCTGATCATGCGGATTTTGTTCGTGACCTCGAACCGGGTGGGCGATGCGGTGCTCTCGACCGGGCTTCTCGATCATTTGCTCAAGACGTACCCTGCGGCGAATTTCACCGTCGCCTGCGGGCCGGCGGCGGCGGAGCTGTTTTTCCGCATGCCGCGCTGCGAGCAGGTGATCGCTTTCGAAAAGCGCCGCTTCGGCCGCCACTGGCTCGGGCTCTGGGCGAAACTCGTGGGACGGGTCTGGGATCTGGTGGTCGATAATCGCGGCTCGGCGCTCGGCTATTGCCTCGCCGCCCGCGCCCGCGCCGGCCTTCGCCATCGGGATGGGCCGAAAATCGCCGAGATCGGCGCCATTCTCGGCCTCGACCCGCCGCCGCTGCCGGTCGTCTGGACGGCGCCGGCGGACGACGCCAAGGCCGCCACCCTGCTGGCACCGGGCGCGCCGGTGATCGCGCTCGCACCGACCGCCAATTGGTCAGGCAAGATCTGGCCGGCCGAGCGTTTCGCAGCACTTTTTCGTGCCCTCGCGACAACCACGCTCCCCGGTGCCCGCGCCGCCGTGTTCGCCGGCCCCGGCGCCGCCGAACGGGCGCTTGCCGCGCCCCTTCTCGCGCAGCTTCCCGACGCCATCGATCTTTGCGGCCGCCTCACCCTCTATGAAGCGGCCGCCTGTCTCGCTCGTGCAGCACTTTTCATCGGCAATGACAGTGGCCTCATGCATCTCGCCGCCGCCGCCGGCGCGCCGACGCTCGGCCTATTCGGCCCGACCTCCGCCGCGATCTATGCGCCCGCCGGTCGCCGTGCCGCCGCCGTCATCGCGCCGGCGCCGCGGATGGACGCGCTTGCGGTCGCCCATGTCCATGACGCGGCGCGGTCACTGCTCGCCGGCGAGATCGTGGCGTGAGCGAAGGGCACGGCGCGGGGCATGTACGGGTCGCTCACGTCATCGCCGGCGCCGCGATGGGAGGTGCTGAGCTGTTTTTCGAGCGGCTCTGTCTCGCCCAGCACGCCGCCGGCGACGCGGTGCTGCCGGTCGTCAAGCGCGATGCGGCGCGCGCGGCGCGGCTTGCGGCTGGCGGGCTGGCGCCGGTCGAACTCGATTTCGGCCATATCGTCGATGTCTGGACCAAATGGCGCCTCGCCCGCCATCTTCGCCGCTTTGCGCCCCGCGTCGTGGTGAGTTGGATGAGCCGCGCCACCAGCCATACCCCGCGCGGCGATTACGTCCTGCTCGGGCGGCTCGGGGGGTTTTATAATCTCGCCCATTTCCGCCATTGCGACCATCTGATCGGCAACACTCGTGGCCTCGTCGCCTGGATGCGCGCCCGCGGCTGGCCGCAAGCGCGGACACATTATCTCCCGAACTTCGTCGCCGACCAGTCGGGCGGGATTCCGGCGGCTTTCGCGGGCGACGGTGCGCTGTTGCTCGGGCTCGGCCGGCTGCATACCGAAAAGGGCTTCGACATCGTGCTGCGTGCTTTGCCGGCCTTGCCCGGCGTGCGGCTGGTGCTCGCCGGCGACGGGCCGGAGCGCGGGGCACTGATGCGGCTCACGGCGGGGCTCGGCGTCAGCGAACGGGTGGTCTTCGCCGGCTGGCGGCAGGATATCGCCGCCTTGCTGGCCGCGGCCGATGTGCTGGTCTGCCCTTCGCGCTGCGAGCCGCTCGGCAATGTCATTCTGGAGGCGTGGTCGGCGGCGCGGCCGGTGGTCGCGAGCGCGGTCGAGGGGCCGAGCGAGCTGATCACCGATGGCGTTGACGGGGCGCTGTTTCCTTCGGAAAACCCGGAGGCTCTGGCGCGGGTGCTGGCGGCCCTTCTGGCGGCGCCCGAGCGCGCACGCGCCATGGCCGCGGCCGGGCGGCAACGCTTCCTCGACGAATTCGCCCAACAAGCGGTGCTGCGCCAATGGCGGGATTTCCTGAGAACGGTCGAGCGGTGACGATGCAGCTTTTTTTCCCCCAGCGCCTTTGCATGGCGACGATCACGGCATTGCGCGTGCCCGGCCGGCTTTCCCGGCTGGAACGCGCCGCCTCGCTTGCGACGCTTTTGGTGCCGGTTTTCATGGTTCATGGCCGGGTGATCGGCGAGGCGTTGATGATCGCGATCGCGGTCGCGCTGCTCTTGCGTAGCGCGGCGCTCGGCGAATTTGCCTGGCTGCGGCGGCCATGGATGGTGATCGGCCTCCTCTGGTGGGGCTGGCTCGTGCTCTGTTCGCTGCCACGCCCGGATTTTGGGGGAGGCCGGCTTGGCGGGATTGAACATGGTGGGATTGGGGCAAGCGTGCAGGCGCTGCTCGTCATCCGCTTTCTGCTCTTCGTCGCCGCCCTCGAAACCTTTGCCCTGAGAGAGTCCTGGGCGCGGCGCGCATTGTCGGGGATTTTGAGCTTGGCTGCGCTTTACATCGCCGTGCAATCCGTTTGGCAGTTCGCGACCGGCACGAATTTCTTCGGCGAGCCGCGCGGCGGTGATGGCGAATTGACCGGCCCTTATGACAAGCCGCGCGCCGGCGGGCAGTTTTCGCTCCTCCTCTATCCCGTGCTGCTGCCGCCAGTCGCCGCCCTCCTTGGCCGCGCGGGGTACCTCGCGCGCCTCGCCGGCGCCGCGCTCGGCCTTCTCGGGATCGCCGTGATGGTGCTGATCGGCCAGCGCATGCCGCTGATTTTGGCGCTATTCGGTCTTGTGATGTCCGGGCTGCTGCTGCCGCGGCTGCGATTTTGGGTGGCGATCGCGCTGCTTGCCGCCGTTGCCCTGATCGGCGCATCAAGGATTGTCTCGCCGCCCACCTATTACCGGCTGGTCACCAAATTCTCCGACCAGATGGAGCATTTTCCAGAAAGCCCCTACGGCGTGATCTATGCTCGCGCGCGGGCGATGATTGCGGAAAATCCGCTCACCGGGCTCGGTTTCGATGGCTTCCGCCATTATTGCGGCGAAGCGCGCTATTTCCATGGCTGGCGTTGGCCGGCGGATCCCGCCGATGACGGCGGCGGCCTCGGCGGCTGTCAAATGCACCCGCATAATCTCTATCTCGAAGCCGCGACCAATGCGGGCTTCCCCGGTCTTGCGCTGTTTACGGGGCTCGCGCTCGCCTGGCTCGGTTCGCTCGGGCGTGGTCTCTGGCGCACGCCGGAGCCACGACGGGCCGGGCTGTTCGTTGCGGTTTTGGTCTATCTCTGGCCGATCGCCTCGACCAGTTCCTTCACCGCGATGCCGCTTTCGGGATTTTTCTTCGTCTTGCTCGGCTTTGGCTTGGCGCTGGCGCGCGAGGCAAGAAAAAACCCGGGGGAAATGTCCCCCGGGCTCTCTCACGTGTAACGACCCGAGGAGATCAGAGCGAGATCTGATCGCCGACGGGAAGGCTCCGGATGCGCTTTTGCGTCGCGGCGAAGATCGCGTTGCAGAACGCCGGCGCAAACGGCGCCGTCGCCGGCTCGCCAACGCCAGACGACGGCACATCCCAGCCATTCGGCACGATATAGACATGGGTCGCACGCGGCGCCTCGTCGATCCGCACCACCGGGTAGTCGTTGAAATTGCCTTGCTGCGGCACGCCGTTCTTGAACGTGACGGCCGAGTGCTTGGCGACGGTGAGCCCCATGATCGCCGCCCCTTCGATCTGCGAGACGATACGCTCGGGATTGACGAAGAAGCCGCAATCGATCGCGGTATCGACGCGGGGCACACTGATATTGCCCTTTTCGTCCACCGCGACCTCGACGACGGTCGCGACATAGCTCAGGAAGCAGCGCTGCACCGCGATTCCCATGCCGTGGCCGGCAGGCAAATTGCGGCCCCAGCCGGCTTTCTCGGCAACCAGTTCGACGACACCGCGCAGCCGCCCGGTATCGATCGGGTAGGTCTCGAACGGGTCGCCGTAGTTCCAGAGATCAACCGTGGTTTTGCGCGGATCGACGATGCGCGGCGCGCCGATCAGCTCGAGCAGCATCTCCTTCGGGTCGCGGCCGAGTTCATGGGCGAGTTCGGCAACGAAGCACTGCGTCGCGAAGGTATTGGTCACGTTCCGCACCGAGCGGAACCAGCCGATGCGGCTATGCGCCGCCGCCTCGCCGACCTCGCAGCGGATATTGGCGATCTCGAACGGCAGATCGACCTGGCCCATGCTGTATTCCAGCGGTTGCTGGTATTTCGGATCGGGCATGAAGGTGGAAAACAGGCTCGGCGCGACGTTGCGATGGCGCCAGCCGATCACCTTGTTATTGGCATCCAGCGCCGCCTCGATCCGCTCCACTGCCGGGGCGTGATAGAAATCATGCTGGATGTCGTCTTCGCGCGTCCACTGCACCCGCACCGGAGCATTCAGCGCCTGCGACAGCAATGCCGCCTCGAGCGCGAAATCGCATTTCGATTTGCGCCCGAACGCGCCGCCGAGCAGCGTCACGTTCACCTTCACTTTGTCATAGGGAAGGCCGAGGGTTTTGCAGAGATCGTCATGCGTGCCACCGGGGCTTTGCACCGGCGCCCAGACTTCCGCCATGCCGTCCCGCACCCAGGCGGTTGCGACCGGTGGCTCCATCGGCGCATGGGCGAATTGCGGCACGTAATATTCCGCCGAAATCACCTTGGCCGCCGATTTCATCGCGGCATCGATATCGCCCTCGTTGCGCACCGTCTTGCCCGGCTTGCGCGAGGTCGCCAGCATTTCCTCGCGGAATTTGTCAGAGTCATAGACCGCATGCGGGCTTTCCGTCCAAACCACCTTGAGCGCGTCGCGCCCCTTGATCGCCATGCCGGTATTGCGCGCGATCACCGCGACGCCGCCGAGCGGCTGGAATTTGGCCGGCCAGTCCCAGCCCTTGACCTCCATCACCTTCTCGACACCGGGAAGTTTCAGCGCCGCCGACGCATCGAAGGATTTCACCTTGCTGCCGAGTACCGGCGGGCGAAGGATCACCGCATATTTCATACCCGGGAGACGAACATCGGCGCCATAGGTCGCGGTGCCGGTGGTGATGCCGAAGAGATCGACGATCGGCACCGAACCGGTGCCGATATAGCGGAACGAATTCGGATCCTTGAGGCGGATCTGATCGGGCGCCGGCGTCGGCAACGCCGCTGCCTCTGCCGCCAATTCGCCGAAGCCGAAGCTACGCCCGGAATGGCGATGCACGACCTCGTGGTTGATCGCCTCGACCTCGCTGACATCGACGCCGAGCCGTTTCGCCGCCGCCATTTCCAGCATCAGCCGCGCGGCCGCACCACATTGGCGCATCGGTTGGACGAAGTGGCGCAGACTGCGCGAGCCGTCCGTGTCCTGATTGCCGTATTTGACCTCGTCGCCCGGCGCCTGCACGACGCGGCAGCGGCTCCAATCGGCGCTCATCTCATCGGCGACGACCATGGGCAGGCTGGTTTTCGACCCCGTACCCATTTCCGAGCGATGCGCGACGATGGTAACGATGCCGTCCTTGTCGATAGCGACGAAGACATGCGGGTCAGAGACGGTGCCATGCGGCATCGCATCCGCCCCGGTCTTCCAGGCGGCCATGGCGCCGCGTGGCAGCGCGCTCGCGGCGACGATCAGGCTGCCGGAAGCGACGACGCCCTTGAGCCAGGCGCGGCGGCTAACATTCTCGACCGCGAGTGCGGTTTCATTTTTGCCGATATGGGTCATATCACACTCCCGTCGCGGCGATGCGAACCGCGGCTTCGATGCGCTGGTAACAGCCGCAACGGCAGATATTGCCGGCCATCGCGGTGTGGATCTGCGCATCGGTCGGGTTCGGAGTTTGCTTGAGCAGGGCTGCGGCCTGCATGATCTGCCCGGCTTGGCAGAAGCCGCATTGCGGCACGTTGACGGCGCGCCAGGCGCGCTGCACCGGGTGGTTGCCGTGCGGGTCGAGTCCCTCGATGGTGACCACCGATTTGCCGGCGGCGTCCGCCATTTGCACGGCGCACGAACGCACCGCCTCGCCGTTGACATGCACGGTGCAGGCGCCGCAGAGGGCCTCGCCGCAGCCGAATTTCGTGCCGGGCAGCCCGGCTTCGTCTCTCAGGAACCAGAGCAGGGGCAAAGACGGATCGCCGTCATATTTGTGCTCCTGTCCGTTCACTCTCAGCGTGATCATGGGCCAATTTCCTTGACGCTGTGAAAACAATACCCGCCCGCTCAGGGCGACGATCCTCCCGGATCCCGTTTTCGGTTGTTGGGTCTTGCGCACGATGCGAAGAGGTAACCAAGCCTGTGCGAGACGTCCCGCTTGACCCGGATGAAAGGCGACGGTGCTCTCTGACCTGACGCCGCCCGGGCGATTAACGCCTGGGCTGTTCCTTCCTGGCCGCGCGCTCCTTCTCGCGGAACCACTCTTCTCGGATAGTATTCAACGCCACTGGCTGTGATCTGTCAATCACCATTGCCAATCATCGCAATCGGCATCGCAAAAATTCTGAAACGTTTTCGACAGGGATGTCGGCTTGATTGGATATATTTATTTATATATTACGAGTCACGGCCCTCGCCATTACCCTTGCAGCGCCACGACATCGGCACGCCCGTGATGTTACGATCTCAGCCGCGTTCTACTCAGTGCCAGTCTACTCGGTGCCAGTGACATTTGCGATCAGCGGCAGCGAAACCATCGAGAGATCGCTGTCGCCCTGGATGTAGCCCACCCGGAAGACGCCGTTGATCGGATGGCTGCCGGGTTTGGTCGGCGTCACGCCGATATCGAACACCAGACTGTCATTCTCGAGGTGGCCACGCACCATTTTTTCATCGAAGGTGACCCCGTCATCGGCCGAGGAAAACCGGGCGATACGGTTCTCGTACCCCTTCAAGATCCGAAAGCCCGCTTTCGGCCGTAAAATCGCGTGCATCACCGCATGTGTGCCAACCTTGGCAGTGACATTCTCGACCGAAACGCGATACGCCGGGCTTTCCGCAAGCAAAAACGACGGCTCTTCCGCGCGCGCGCGTGCCGGAAGCCCTGGCGCCGCGCCAAACGTCAAAGCCAGCGCGGCGAACGCAAAGCGCCGAACGAGAGCGGTGCGGAATGCCGTCGCGGGATCATCAAATACCATTATGGATCATCCTTAAAAGCGGCGGGTAAGACCATGAAAACCAACCGCCACGATGGGCGGTTGGTCTTTGCCTGGTTGGTGTGCGCTGGGCGCCTAACAAGGGATCGGCGCGTTTACTTGCTCAACGCGTAAACCCAAACCACGCCACCCTGCGGCACGTCTGCCTGCCAGCCGAGCAGTTCGCTGAGCAAAGTCTCCTGATAGGCGGCGTCGACGCCATAGCCCGATTGCACCGCGACATATTGCACGCCGTTGACCTCATAGCTCGCCGGCGGCGCGATGATCGCCGAGTTGGTGCGCGAATGCCAGAGTTCCTCGCCGGTGGTCGCGTCATAGGCGCGGAACTCGCGGTCATTGGTGCCACCGCCGAAGACGAGATTGCCGCCGGTCGAAAGCAGCGAGCCCCACATCATCGAATGCGCGTAAAGCTGGCGCCAGCCGGGCGCGCCGGTATTGACGTCATAGGTCTTGATCTCGCCATAGAACGGCGCTTTCGGGTCGACGCTGAAGTGGAAATCGGGGACAGCAACCCCGGTCCACCACTGGCCAGGCACGCGCTCCTCGACTTTGCCTTCGAACTTGTTGCAATGGTTTTCGTTCGACGGAATATAGACCATGCCGGTTTTGGGACTGTAGGATTCATACGGCCAATCCTTGCCACCCCAGAGACCGGGGCAGAATTGCGCCATTTTTCCGGTGCCCGGCTTGTGGTCCATGTCGATCACCGGGCGGCCCGTCTTCGCGTCGACGCTTTTGAAGACGTTTTGCATCACATAAGGCTGGGCCTTGAGGAAGCCGATGCCGCCATCGGATTTGCGTTGCAGCCAATAGAGATAACCATTCCGCTGCGGCGAGAGCAGGCCGTTGACGGTCGCGCCATCTTTCTGGAAATCGACCAGCATCGGCGCGTTCATCGCATCCCAATCCCAGTCCTCATTCTGCTGGTATTGGAAATACCCTTTGAGCTTGCCGGTCGCGCCATCGAGCGCGAGCGTCGAAGACGTATAGAGATTATCGCCCGGCCGTTGATCGCCAAACCAGGGCGAGCCATTGCCAGTGCCCCAGAACACCGTATCCGTCGTCGGATCATAATTGCCGGTCATCCAGGTGCTGGCGCCGCCGGTCTTCCAAGTGTCGGGCTTTTCCCAGGTGTTGCTGCCGGGCTCGCCGGGAGCGGGGATTGAGTAGGTTTTCCAGACCGATTTGCCGCTATCGGCATCGAACGCCTCGACGAAGCCGCGCACCCCGAATTCGCCGCCGGCGACGCCGACCAGGATCTTACCCTTCACCACCAAGGGCGCCATCGTCATGTAATAGCCGGTCTTCCAGTCCTCGACCTTGGTTTCCCAAGCCACCTTGCCGGTGCGGGCATCGAGCGCGACCAGAACCGCATCCAGCCCGGCGAGATAAACCCGATCACCATAAAGCGCGACGCCGCGATTGGTGTTGTGCAGCGCGCTGAAGCCCTCGGGGAGCTTGCGTTTGTAGCGCCAGAGTTCATCGCCGGTTGCGGCGTCAAGCGCGATCACCTGGGCATAGGGCGTCGAGACGAACATCACCCCGTTATTGACGATCGGCGGCGATTCATGGCCGGAATCGACACCGGTGGAAAACGTCCACACCGGCGTCAGGCCGCGAACATTGCTGCTATTGACCTGATCGAGCGGGCTATAGCTCCAGCCCTGATAATTGCCGCGCGTCATCAGCCAGTTTTGCGGCTCGGGATTGGTGAGCCTGGCATCGGTGACCGGCGTGTAATCGGCGCCGTGCGCGAGGCCGGCGAGACCGATCGCCAGCGTCGCGGCAAGGCAGGTGCTCGACAGTAATTTTTGCATCTTGGCGTCTCCCTTTTGGTTTTGTTCGGCACGCATGATGTCCGCGCCGCGTTTGCGGCGGGACCAACGCTTAGGCGGTCTCACCCCCGAGCCGCTCCGAAAATCCGGCGGCGACGACGGGAATTCCAGCATCGAGTTTTAGCGGCAAAGCGGGCAACGCGCGTGGCGCCGGACCAAAGACCAGCTTCGCGCCGTCACGCGGATCGTAGGTCGATCCGTGGCAGGAGCAGACCATCATCTTTTTCTCGTCCGACCAGGCATTCACCGGGCAGCCCTGATGGGTGCAGACGGCGGAATAGGCGACGACCTCGCCAGCGGCGTTGGCCCGCGTCGCCGGGCTCATTTCCTTAGGATCGAGGCGGATGACGATCAACAGATTGAGCCGTGACCCATCGCGCAGGACACCGTCCGGGCTTTGCGGATAGGCTTGGACTTGCGGCCCGCCGAGCGGCAGATCCTCGGGCTTGATGATCTGCCCCTTTTTCGCGCCGGTGAGAAACACCAGCCGGTCGCCAGGCTGCGGATGCAATTCGCTCGGATCATCGGCGCGAGCCGGCCGCGCGAGCCAAGGCGCCAAAGCCACCGGGGTCAAAGCAGCGCCAACACCAAGGACACGCCTGCGCCCCCAGCACGTTTCTCCCCGGCATGTTTCGCTATCGCTGATGTTCTTGTCGTTGCTATCGTCACGTCCCGTCACGTCTCGCCCCCGCCTGCGT
>NZ_JBMFWJ010000066.1:8962-12170 GCF_049965395.1 Acidibrevibacterium sp. | reverse complement strand
GCCCGCGCGCCCAAAGCCGCGCCAGCTTGCGACCACATCCGCCCCGGGTCGAGTAGGTAGATAGTGCTTTGATTCATCTTGGTTATCTGCGTTCATGGAGTTTCAGATGGTTGCGAGGCGGCGGGACATCAGTTTGACGCTGACGATGTAGAGCCAAGTCACTGCGCTTCCGATTGTCGATCCGACATCCTTTGCCAAGCGGCGGTTGCGGTTCAGCCAGGCGAAGGCACGTTCGACCACCCAGCGGCGTGGCAACAGAACAAAGCCCAGATATACGGGGCTTCTCCGGAGTCTCCCAAAGGCCGCTATAGCCCTGCTGAATGCACAGGGATCAAGAAACAGACTATCGAAGCGCTCAGCGGGCATCGTCCAGGCTGACGTGACGGTGGGGCCGGGGAACTCTCTGCTCGCCGCGAAAAATATGTCCTATAATTTACACTAAATTATAAATTACCATCCATGGGTAATTTTCTGCACGCAGTTTCGCCGGTGGTCACGAGACTGGCCGTCCGGCGGGATTTCTCCGCAAGGGCTATTCCCTCTTTGACCACATCACTGGGTTGGGGATTGGCGGGTATGTTGGGCTCATGCGCGCTCCGGGGCGAACGAGGCAAAGCGGGGAGGTCGGGCGTGCGCCGGTGGCTGCTCGGATGGCGGCGGGCGCGGCGAGGGGCGGTTGCGCTCATGGTCGGGCTCGCGCTCCCGGTACTCATTGGTGCGGCTGGGCTCGCGGTCGATGTCGGGCTTTGGTATCGCGAGAGCGCGAGGCTGCAGATGGCGGCCGATGCCGGGGCCATGGGCGCCGCCTATCTCCTGCAAAACGCTTCCGCCCAGGCGGCGGATTTCGTGACCGCGGCGAGCACCGAAATCCAGGGGATCAGCGGCGGCCATCTGATCGGAACCCTCGCCGGTCCGCCCGCGGTCAGCGTGATCGCCGGCACCAGCGTCACCGTGACCCTCTCCAGCCAGTCGGATCGGTTTTTCACCAATCTATTTTCGAGCGCGCCGGTGATGCTCGCGGCGAGCGCGACCGCCGGGCTCGCCGGCGGCACCGCCTGCGTGCTCGCCGTCGGCACGACGCCGCAAACCGGCATCGACGTCGAGAATAACGGCAGCATCATCGCGACCGGTTGCAGCGTGTTTTCCAATTCCGCGACCAATATCGCCTGCAATGGCCCGGGCGCGCCATCCTATGATTCGATCTATGTCCGCAACGGCACGGTCACAGCGAAAAGCGTCGCCGCCGCCGGCACCGCCTGCATCAACACCTGGAACGGCAACACCCAGGTCTCGCCGGCGGCTTCCTCGGGCGCGCCGGTGGAGGTCAATCCGCTCGCCAATCTGACCCCGCCGCCCGCCACCGGCTCCTGCCAGCAGGCGCCGAGCGGGCATGGCACCTGGACCCTGCAACCCGGCACCTATTGTGGCGGCCTGCAGATCGGCAACGCCTCGACGGTGAATTTCGCGCCCGGGGTCTATGTCATCACCGACGGCAATTTTACCATCAGCGAGGGCTCCACCATCGGAACCGCCGCCGGCGTCACCTTCTATCTCGGCGGCAGCACCCCCGGCGCCATCGATTTCGAGAATTATACCAACACGAGTTGGGAGATGTCGGCGCCGACCAGCGGGCCCTATGCCGGGGTGCTGTTCTATCAGGACGCCGGCGCCAATGGCACGCCGCCGGTCAATACCATCGTCGGCAATTCCGGCCTCACTTTGGCCGGCACGATCTATACCCCCTACGCCCAGCTGCAGGTGACCAACAACGCTCATCTCACCTATCCCGGCAGCCCGACCCCGCTCGGCGAGGGGCAATGCCCGAGCGTGTCCCCCGCCCCAGGCGCCGGGCTCAACGTCATCGCCCAGAGTATCGAGGTGCAAGGGAGTGCCGTGATCTGCGCCGGCGGCACCACCGCCAATGCTAGCGCGCAAACCCGGGTGGTGCTGCTGCAATGAGATTTTTTTCCGCCTGTCGCGCCCTGGCCGGCGCCCGGCGCGGCGCCGTCGCCGTCGAATCGGCGCTCGCGATCACGCTGGTGCTGGTGCCGCTCTGCCTCGGCGCCGCCGATCTCGGCGTGGTGTTCGCAACGCAGGCGCGGCTTGATCAGGCGACGCAGGCGGCAGTTCTCGCCGCCTGGGGCAATACCGCCGCCGCCAGCCCCGCCGCGTTGCAGGCGCTGGCGACAGAAGCCTATGGCACCGCGCCGCCGAGCCTGGTCATGACCACGCCGAGCCTGGCCTGCGTCTGCCTTACCGTCGCCAGCGGGCAGGAGACTTCGACCCCGGCGAATTGCGGCGGCACCTGCGCCAGCGGCCAGATGGCGAGCTATCTTTCCCTCTCGCTTTCCGCCCAGGTGACACTGCCGGTGCCGCTCCCGGCGTTGCCGGCGGCGGTCGCGCTGTCTTCCGGCGGCACGGTACGAATCCAGTGAGGGGGCGCAGGTCATTGTGGCGCGATCGGCGCGGGGTCGCGGCGCTGGAATTCGCCCTGACCGCCATCCCGGTCCTGATGCTGCTGCTGGCGACGGTCGAATTCGGGCGGCTGTTCGCCGATCAATACGCGCTCTCGCTCGGCGTCGAGCGGGCGGCGCGGTTCGCCGTGGTGCATGGCAGCCAGTCGGTGCTGCCCGCCTCGGGGGCAGACATCTCGGGTCAGTTTTATGCCGCTGCCGCGCCGTTTCTCGGTGCCGGCGCGGGCGGGGCGGCGGTCAGCGTGACTTTCACCCCGGACAACACGCCGGGCAGCGTGGTCACCGTCAGTGCAACCTATGGCTTCCTGCCGGCGAGCCTTCTCGAGGCAATTCCAGCGCTGACCCTGAGCGCGCAAGCGAGCTATACGATCCAGAACTGAATTGGCCTCGGAAGCACTGAAATATCAACTAAAAGTAGAATTATCTTGAGCCCGGACAGGAGGCTCTTGCTTGGTTTCGACATGGGTTTTGGCCGCCTCCGCCATAACAGTCGCAAAAATAATCCCAGACGTTAACGCTTTGCAAACCCTCCTCATGGTTGAGTGACCTCGGCGCGCAATGCCCGATTGGAGGGGGATTGGCCTGCCGGGCAAAAGGTCCGCGTGTTGCGCTTTCCGCGCGAGAGATCGCGCATCAAACACCGGAGGAGTGAACAATGATTTCCTATCTCAAAACCTGGCTGGCGCTGAAAACCGACCGGCGCGCGGTGACGGCACTGGAATATGGGCTGATCG
>NZ_JBMFWJ010000066.1:0-8862 GCF_049965395.1 Acidibrevibacterium sp. | reverse complement strand
CCCCAGGCCTGACTGCCGGCGGCATGGCGTTGCTGCTTGCCGCCGGCGCGGAGGACATCGCGACCCGCATGGTCTCCAACCGGCTCTCGCTCGCCCTCGCCCTCTGCGGCGCGGGCCTGCGCTGGTGGGAGGGCGCGCTTTGGATCGGGTTGCTGGCCGCGCTCGCGGTGTTCCTCACCGCGGCGTTCTGCTGGCGGCGCGGCTGGCTCGGCGGCGGTGACGTGAAGCTGCTCGGCGCCGCCGCGCTCTTCGTCGCGCCGGCGCGGATTCCGGCCCTTTTACTGGCGACGTCCCTCGCCGGCGGGGCGCTCGCGCTCCTCTATCTCGCGCTCGCCGCGCTGCCGGCGCCGACGCCACCGCGCGGGCCGAAAGCGAAGCTGATCCCGCGCATCCTGCGCGCCGAGCGCTGGCGCATCCGCCGCCATGGCCCCCTGCCCTACGCCTCGGCGATCGCCGCCGGCGCGGTTTTCACCCTGTTTCGTTAGGGCGCCGTCATGGCCCTCCGCCTCGCCCTGTTCGTCCTCATGGCGCTCGGCCTCGCCGGCTTCGGCGCCGTTCTCTGGATTGGCGCCCACCCGCCGGCGCCGCGCGCCGTGGCCGTTCCGCCGGAGAAAATCTTGGTCGCGGCGCGGCCGCTCCGCGGCGGCAGCCTGCTCAAGCCGGAAGACGTCACCACCGCCGATGTCGCCCCCGGCGCCGCGCCCGAAGGCGCGAGCCGTGATACGCCGGCGGCGCGCACCAGCCTCTACGGTGCCATGGTCCGCCGCAGCCTCGCGATCGGCGAGGCGATCCTGCCGGCGGAGATCATGCGCCCCGGCGATCACGGCTTTCTCGCTGCCGTGCTCGGGCCAGACATGCGCGCCGTCACCGTCGCGGTCGATATCGTCACCGGCAGCGCCGGGCTGATCTGGCCCGGCGACCGCGTCGATCTCATCCTGACCCAGACCCTCGATCCGCAATCGGCGCCACCGAGCCGGCGCGTCGCCGCTGAAACCGTGCTCGCCAATGTGCGGGTGATCGCGATCGACCAGCAACTGGTGCAAGGCGCCTCGCCGGACGCGCCGGACCAGAAGGCGGCGCGCACCGTCACCCTGGAGGTCAGCCCGCAAGGGGCGGAGGAGGTGACGGTGGCGGCCAAGCTCGGGCATCTCTCGCTGGTGGTCCGCGCCGCCGACCCCGGCACCGCGCCCACCCCAACCGCCGCCCGCCCCTCCATCACCTGGGCGGGGAAAGTGTCGCCGGCGCTGGTCGAGGGGGATGCGCCGCATGGCGCGAGCAAAACCATGCGCGTCTATCAGGGCGGCGCCGACGGCAAGGAATTCCATTTCTGATGGGAAGCGCCCGCGCCTTTGCCGCGCTCACCGTTTTTGCGCTGGCGCTGGCGACGACAGTGCCGGCCCTGGCGCAGGCGCCGGATACGCCGCCACCCACCAAGCCGGCCGCGCCAGCCAAGGCGCCCGGCGTCATTCAGCTTTCGGCCGGCAGCGGCCAGGTGATCGCGCTCCCCGCGCCGGCGACCAGCGTCTTCGCTGCCGATCCGAAAGTGGCCGAGGTGCGCCCGGCGAGCCCGACCTCGCTCTTCGTCTTCGGTGTCGGCGCCGGCCGCACCACCGTCGCGGCACTCGACAATGCCGGGCACCAACTCGCTCTCTTCACCGTCGTCGTCAAGGCATCGGGCTTTGGCGCCAATGAGGCCGAGAGCGCCATCGCCCAGCTGTCGCCGGAAAGCCATGTCACCATCGCGCCGACGCCGCAGGGCATGATCCTGAGCGGCGAGGTGCCGACGGCGGCGGCGGCCGAACAGGCGATGGCGATCGCCAAGCAATACGCCGGGAGCGGCCAGAAGATCGAGGACCGGCTGAGCGTGCGTGACGGCGTGCAGGTGGGATTGCGGGTGCGGATCGCCGAGATGAACCGCGTCGTGGTGCGCGAATTCGGGGTCAACTGGTCGAAACTGGGCAATTTCGCGTCCTTCTCCACCAATCTCGCGACCAACCCGGCGCTCGCCACTGCCGGCCTCACCATGCCGACGCTGACCAAAGGCATCGACGGCGCCGACGCGGTTCTGGACGCGCTGGCGCAGGATAATCTGGTACGCATCCTCGCCGAGCCGACGCTGGTCACGATGAGCGGGCAGACCGCGAGCTTTCTCGTCGGCGGCGAATTTCCCATCCCGATCGCCCAAGAATTCGGCCAGATCTCGATCCAGTTCCAGCAATACGGCGTGCAGCTCGCCTTCGTGCCCACGGTGCTCAGCAATGGCCGCATCAGCCTTCATGTCCGCCCCGAGGTGAGCGAGCTGACCAACCAGGGCGCGGTGCAGCTCTCGGTCGGGCCCGGCGCGGTCTCGGTGCCGGCGCTGACCGTGCGGCGCGCCGAGACGACCTTGCAGCTCGGCAGCGGACAGAGTTTTGCTATTGCCGGCTTACTCGAGGACCGCTCGACGCAAATCGACAATTCCGTGCTCGGACTTGGTGAAATCCCAATCCTCGGGGCGCTGTTCCGCTCCGACAGTTTTCAGCGCAACCAGACCGAGCTGGTGATCATCGTCACCCCCTACATCGTACGCCCGGTGAGCGATCCCAACGCGCTGGTCGCGCCGACCACCGACGCATGGCGTGCACCTAACGATTTCGAACGCATCCTTCTCATGCGCCAGGTCGCCCGCGGGGAGCCGCCGACGCCGGTGCATATCCCCGGCGATCCAGGATTCATCGTGCAGTGAAGGGCATCCCCATGGCCGCATCCCGCCGCTGGCGCCTGTCCCTGCTACTGATCCCCCTCGCCACCGCCGGGTGCGACGCGATCGACCCCTATGCGCGCCCCGGCGTCTGGACCCCGACCGGCGCGAGCGAGGCCAATCTCCGCGCCATGGTCGCGAACCCGGCCGATCTCGTGCAGGGCGCGGGCGAGCAGGGCACCCCGGGCCAGCCCGCGGCGGATGCGGTCGCGGCCTGGCGCGCCGGGCACGCCAAGCCGCTCCCCGCCGGCGACACCGCGCAGCCCGGCCAGCCGCCGGCCGACAGCGGCGCCGGCGGCGCTGCACCGGGCATGGCCCCACCGGGCATGGGTGGCGCCCCCTCTGGCGGCGGGGCCGGCGTTGGCGCGGGCGGCGGCGGGAATGGGGCCAATTGATGCCTGATGATGCCCGCATCAATGCCCTCCCCGAGGACGGTACCGCCGGACGCGGCGACCGCGCGCCACTGCTCGCCTTCATCGCCGACGGCGCGAGCGAGGCGATCCTGCGCGAGGTTCTGGGAGAATCGGCACTGCCCGGCGTCACCATCCGCCGTGGCAATGTCCGCGCCGCCATCGCTGCCCTGACCAAGACGCCGACCCCGCAGGCCCTGATCGTCGATGTCAGCGGCGAGGACCGGCCGCTGACCGCGCTCGGCGATCTCTCCGAAGTGGTCGAACCCGATGTGCGCGTCCTGGTGATCGGCGAGGAGGAGGGGGTCAATTTCTACCGGCTGGTCACGCGCCATCTCGGCGCCCTCGAATATCTCTACAAACCGCTGACCCGTGACATGGTGGCGCGACATTTCCTGCCGCTACTGACCGGCGCCGAGCTTCCCGCCGACAATTTCCAAGGCGGGCGGATGGTCACCCTCACCGGCGTGCGCGGCGGCGCCGGCGCCAGCACCATTGCGGCGCACCTCGCCTGGCATTTCGGCGTCGCCGCCGGGCGCCATACCGTGCTGCTCGACGCCGATCTCCATTTCGGCACCGGCGCTTTGCTGCTCGATGGCAAAGCGAGCGCCGGCCTGCGCACAGCCTTGGAGGCGCCACAGCGTATCGACGAATTGTTCGTCGAACGCGCGGCGCAGCCGGTTTCAGAGCGGCTCTTCGTGCTTGCCGGTGAAGAAGCGCCCGATAAGCCGCTGATCTATACCGAAGGCGCGGGCGAGCGGCTAATCGAGGCGCTGCGTCGGCGTTATAATCTGATCATCGCCGATGTCCCGCCGGCGCCGCTTGCCTTTAACCAGGATCTTCTTGGCCTTGGACATCACCGGGTGCTGGTGCTGCCGCCGACGCTCGCCGGTGTGCGCGATACGTTGCGACTTTTGGCACTGCCCCATGGCCGCCTGCAACCGCGTCGGCCTATCCTGCTCCTCAACCGTCTTGGCGCGCCCGGCAGCTTGACCCGCACGCAGATAGAGTCCGCGCTGAAGCTGAAGATCGACGTCGTGATCCCCGATATGCCACGCCAGATGGCACGTGCAACCGCCCTCGGTGCCCCCACCTCGGGTCTCCGGGGCGGGTTCCGCGCCGGCATCCTGGCGCTCGCCAAAGAGGTCGCTTTCGTCAAAGTGCCAGATGAAAGCCCCGCCCTGAGCAACCGGCGGCGCTGGTTTGGCTGGCGCCGATGAGCGAGACGGTTCCCCGCGGCGCGACGTTCGGGCGCCGCCGCACGACCTTGGACGCGGCACCCGCAAGCACCAGCGCCGAACCCACGCCAGCGCCGCCCGACACCTCGCTCGGCACACTGCGCAGCCTCTGTCTCGAACAGCTCGACCCCGCCGCCGCCGCCGGCATGCCGCAGGAAAAGCTCGCGCAAGCGGTGGAGCGGCTGATCGCCGAGATCGCGACCGAGCGGCGCATACAACTCAACGCCCGCGAACAGCGCGAACTCGCGTTCAGTCTCGTCGACGACATGCTCGGCCACGGACCGTTGCAGCCCCTGCTCGAAGACGAGGCGGTCACCGATATCATGGTCAACGGTCCGACGCGCGTCTTTGTCGAGCGCGGCGGCAAACTCACGCTCTCGGCGGTGCGATTTCGCGATGCCGGCCATGTCGCCAATATCTGCCAGCGCATCGCCGCCGCGGTCGGGCGGCGGATCGATGAAGCAAGCCCGATGGTCGATGCAAGGCTCGCCGATGGCTCGCGCGTCAACATCGTCTTCCCGCCGCTCGCCCTCGATGGGCCCTATCTCTCGATCCGCAAATTCGCCAAGAAGAAAATAGATTTTCCGAAATTGATCGAGTTCGGCTCGCTGACGCCGCCGGTCGCGCGGGTGCTCGAGATCGCGTCCCGGATCAGGCTCAACGTCATTATTTCCGGCGGCACCGGCTCGGGCAAAACAACGCTGCTCAACGCGATGTCACGGCTGATCGACGGCGGCGAGCGCATCGTGACAGTCGAGGACGCCGCCGAACTGCAATTGCAGCAGCCGCATGTCGTGCGGCTCGAAACCCGGCCAGCCAGCCTCGAAGGGCGCGGTGAGATCACTCAGCGCGATCTGGTGCGCAACGCGCTCCGCATGCGCCCTGACCGCATCATCGTCGGCGAGGTGCGCAGCGGCGAGGCGTTCGACATGCTACAAGCGATGAACACCGGCCATGACGGTTCGATGTCCACGGTCCACGCCAATACGACGCGTGATGCCCTGACACGCATCGAGAGCATGGTGCAGATGGGCAATATCGGCCTTCCCGCGCGTGCCATCCGCACCCAGATCGTGAGTGCGATCGATCTCATCGTGCAGGTCGAGCGCCAACGCGATGGCGGACGGCGGGTGCTGCAGGTATCCGAAGTCTGCGGTATGGAGGGCGATGTCGTCACCATGAACGACATCTTTCTCCTCGAGGTCGAGGGTGAGGGGTTGGATGGCCGGCTTCGCGTACGCTATCGGGTCAGCCGGGCGCGGCCGAATTTTCATGACCGGCTGAGCTATTTCGGCCTGGAGCGTGCCTGGACGACGGCGCTCGACGAAGCGGAGCGCGGCTAATGCTCGATCTCCGCCTGATGCTCGCGGGCTTCATCGGCTTGACCGGGCTTAGTGTGAGCGCGCTTTTGCTACAACGCGGCCATGAACGCGAACAGCTTTGGCAGGCACGCGTCCGGCGTGTGCTCGCCCCGCACGCGCGACAACCGCACGCGGCCGAGGCGCCGCCGTTTCGGATCGGTCTTAGGAGCAGCGGCGCCAAACCCTGGCAGCGCGCGGTCGCGCTGTTTGGATTTCATCCCGAGCGGCGCGATCATTATCCAGTGCGCTGGTGGATTGTCCTGCCGGCCGCCTTGCTCGGCGCCAGGCTGGTAGCCGGCATCATCGCTAATCTGCTGGGCGTGGCCTCGCTTTTTCTTGTCATGCCGGTCTGGATCGTACTTTGTCGTCAGGTTTTCAAATGGTTCGACGAGCGCCGGCGCAACGCGCTGTTTCGCCAATTTCCCGATGCTCTCGCCATGATCGTGCGTTCGGTCAGGGTCGGCATTCCGGTGAGCGAGGCGATACGACTGGTGGCGCGGGAAAGCGTCGATCCGACGCGGCAGGAATTCACTATCATTGCCGATAAGATCGCGATCGGCATGCATCTCGATGAAGCGCTGCAGCAGATGGGGGTGCGCAACAATTTGCCGGAATACCGGTTCTTCGCGACCGCGCTTTCGCTGCAGAGCCAAACTGGCGGTGGTCTCGCTGAAACCCTCGAAAACCTCGCCGATGTCATCCGCAAGCGCGTTGCGATGCGCGAACGCGGCCACGCTTTGGCGTCGGAGGCGAAAACTAGCGCCGGGATTCTCGCTGCGCTTCCGGTTTTTGCTGGTGCTGGACTTGCGCTAATCAATCCCGGCTATATCGGTGTACTGTTCTTTGATCCCAGCGGCAAACGCCTGATGGGCATCGCGATCGGCATGCTCGTGGGCGGCATCATGGTCATGCGCGGGCTAATCCGGCGCAGCCTGACATGAGCACCTCGCCATGAAAAATCTCTCGATCCTTGTCTTTGCGACGGCATCCTTCGCAGCGCTTCTGGCCGCGAGCGGCGTTCTACTATGGCGGATGGCGGGCCAGGAGCGGATCCTCGCGCGCCTTCGTGCTGTCCAGCCGGGCGCGGAGCGGCGACAGCGCGAGCGCTCCCGAAACGTTGCGCTCCGGCTGATCGCGGCGATCGGCAATGCGATTTCGCGAAGTGGCCTGCTTTCCGGCCGGACCCGTGCCGAACTCGAGCACACACTCACGCGGGCCGGATTCCGGCGTGGGCATGGGTTGGAGTTATTCGTCGGCGCAAAACTTATACTGCTGGTGACAATGCCGGCGCTCGGCCTCGTGCTTTCGGCGCGTCTCGGCCTCGCGGACATCTCGCGCAATGTCCTGCTCGCCGCCGCTGCCATGGTTGGGCTTTTGGCGCCTGATTTCGTCCTGCGCAGCCTGCGGAAAAACCATTTAAAAGCGCTCGAGCGTGGGCTGCCGGACGCGCTCGATCTGATGGTCATCTGCACCGAGGCCGGGCTCGGCCTCGAGCCGACGATCCTCAGGGTCGCGACCGAAATCCGCCATGCCCACGCGGCGGTCGCCGATGAATTCGCGCAGACCGCGAACGAATTGCGCATCACTTCTGATGTGCGCGGCGCTTTGCTCAACGCCGGCAGCCGGACCGGACTCGATGGGATCAAGCGTCTAGCGACGACCCTGGTGCAAACGATCCAATATGGCACACCGCTCAGCCAGGCACTCAGGACTTTGGCGGCGGAGATGCGCCAAGAGATGCTGACCCGGTTCGAGGCGCGGGCGGCGCGATTGCCGGTGCTGCTCACTGTGCCGATGATCGTTTTCATTCTTCCCTGTGTTTTTTTGGTCGTCGGTGGCCCGGCGATGGTACAAGTAATGCGGATGATGAGTCATTGAGGCACAGAATGATCAAGCAGGGTTCGTTGGTTGCAGTATTGCTCGCCCTTGCGGCCTGCGGCGGATCAAGCAAGCCGACGCTCTCGCTGCCGCCCCAGACACCCGCCCTTAGCAACGGCGAACCAACCTTAAGGGTCGCCGACGCCGCATTGCTCGGCGGCGCGCCAGCAATGGCTCTGGAGGTTGCCGACGGAATTCTCTCAAAAAATCCCAATGATGTGCTTGCGCATTTGCGCAAAGGAGACGCGCTTTATCAACTCAAGCGCTATGACGAGGCGGAAGCAAGCTTCACCACCGCGCTCAAGATCAGCCCGAACAATACGACAGCACTGCTCGGCATTGGAAGGATTAGGCTTGCCCAGGATCCTGCGGTCGCGGCGAAACTGTTTTCCGACGTTCTAGCTAAAGATCGCGCAAATGCAGTCGCTCTGAACGATCTTGGGATCGCGCGGGATTTGCTCGGCCAACATCCCGCCGCGCAAACATCCTACCGCGCTGCACTTGCCCTCAAGCCAGATATGCTGGCCGCACGGGTCAATCTCGGAGTGTCGCTCGCTGTCTCAGGACACGAAAAGGAAGCCCTCGAGGTGCTGCGGCCCCTGGCCGGTAGCCAGGACATGAGTCCGAGGGTACGCCAGGATCTCGCAGCTACCCTTGCGCTTGCGGGAGAAGACAGCGCAGCGCGTCAGCTGCTTTCCAAAGACCTTGACCCGGCGGAGGTTTCCGAGGCGATGGTCGGCTTAGAACGCCTTTCCCAACGACCGTTTTGATCGTGGCAGAGTAGATCGCCTATTCGGCGCCGCGCGCACAGATATGGGGGCCCGAAAGCTCAGGCTGAAGACGTGATAAAGTCAGACCGCGTGGCTAACGATCTCGGCCGGTAAGCGGTGCTGATAGTGCGGGTCAAGGGCCGTGTTCATCCCACCATCCTGGCCCAGACCGCTCCCGCCCACCAGTCCCGGTTAACGTGACAATGCCCGCGGACATCCATTCCGCCAGACCAGAACTCAGCGCCGGATACCACCCAGCTCGCCCCCATCAACGCCCAACCCCGGCAAGCCGTTCCATCCCGCTTCCAAAACGACGAAAAACGCACGGTTCTTCGAGGTGTCCCGCTGTATACGATGGGCTGGTGAGTTGGACAGGCTTCGTGGTCAAATACAAAAATCGTCACCGGGCCTTCCACTCCTCATCGAGACCACGATGGCGCCGCGGCGGCGGCGGCCGAGACGGCG
>NZ_JBMFWJ010000065.1:0-12274 GCF_049965395.1 Acidibrevibacterium sp. | reverse complement strand
GGCCTTCGGTATCGCGCCCGTTGCGCGAGGAGCCGCCGGCTTTCTTGTGGGCCATGGTCCTTCTCCTCTCTCAGGCAGCGCTGATGTCTTGCACACGCAGCACGGTGAGGTGCTGGCGATGGCCGTTCTTGCGCCGGCTGTTCTGGCGGCGACGCTTCTTGAAGATGATCACCTTTTCTGCCCGCTCCTGCGCGATCACCCGCGCCGTCACCCGCGCGCCGGCGACGGTCGGGCTGCCGAGGGTCAGCGCCCCTTCGCCGCCGACGGCGAGGACATCGGTGAACGTGACCTCATCGCCCTCGGCGGCCGGGAGCTTCTCGACCTTGAGCACGGCATGGGGCGTCACGCGATACTGCTTGCCGCCGGTGCGGATGACTGCGAACATCTCAAATTTCCTCAAACGCTGAAGGCCGGTTCCGCCTTTCCCCGCCATGCGACCTGGCGATATCGGCGAAAGACAACACGCCCCCGGCGGCCGGCGGCGCCGGTCACCGAAGGAGGCGGGTTATAGCGGCGGGCCGGCCTCTGTCAATGGCTTCCGCGCGCCGGACTCCCACCAGTCGAGGATATCGCGGCCGTGCCAATGGAGAACGCCGGGATGGCGATTGATATGGGCGTACACCGCTTCGAGATAACGAATGCGATGCGGTTGGCCGGAGATATAGGGGTGGATCGCGATCGCCATGAATTTCGGACGCTCGGCGCCTTCGGCGTAGAGACGGTCGAAACTATCCTCACAGCGCTTCTGCCAGTAGGGGGATTCATGGTGCTGGACGATCATCGTCGGAATGTCGTTCAGTTCCACTGTATAGGGCAGCGTGACCAGCTTGCCGGCACGGGTCTCGATCTCGGTCGGCTCGTCGTCATAGACCCAGTCGCCGATATAGCGGATGCCGGCTTCGGCGAGGAGATCGGGCGTGTCTGCGGTTTCGGTCAGGCCCGGGCCGAGCCAGCCGACCGGGCGGGTGCCGGTGAAGGCTTCGATCGTATCGAGGCTTTTGCGGATCATCGCCGCCTGATCCTCGATTTTGTGGATCGGGATCTGATCCCAGGCATGGCCCATGAATTCCCAGCCGGCATCGCGTGCTTGCGCCGCGACGCGGGGATAATCCTCACAGACGCGGGCATTGATCGAGAGCGTCGGGCGGATGCCGAGCGCCTTGAAGAGACGAAAGAAACGCCAGACGCCGACCCGCATGCCGTATTCGTGCCAAGACCAGTTGGGGACATCGGGGAGGAGGACTTGCCCGGTCGGCGCCGGCAGGATCTGGCGCGCCATCGGCCGGCCGATGTCCCAGACCTCGAGATTGACGATGGTCCAGACGACGATTCGCGCATCGCCAGGGAGCCGGAGCGGCGGGCGGTCGACGATCGCCGAATAGGGGGCGCGCTCACGCGGGATCATGGAGGGCTCCTCTGTCTGCTGGCACAAGGCGGCGCTCAGGAAAAACCGTAAAGGATCTCCGGGTTTTTGACCAGGATTTGGGTCCGGGTCGCGGCGTCCGGCGCCCAGTCGGCGAGGAGATCGAACAGAACCGCGTCATCCGGTTTGATTTTTTCTGTGGGATGCGGCCAATCAGACCCCCAGACCAGGCGCTCCGGCGCCGCTTTGACATAGGCGCGGGCAAGCGGGGTGATATCGGCGTAGCGCGGCGTGCCGAGGCGGCTGTCCTGATAGGCACCGGAGAGCTTCACCCAGACATGGCCGCGATCGAGGAGTGCGCGCAGCGTCGCGAACGCCGGGCTGTTCACCCCCTCGGGCTCGGGGATGCGGGCGAAATGATCGAACACCACCGGGGTCGGCAGACGCCGGAAAATCTCGGCAGCCTCGACGATCTGCGGCCCTTTCATATGAATTTGCACATGCCAGCCGAATGCCGCGATTCGCCGCGACAAGGGTTCGACCATCTCGATCGTCGTCGCCCCGGCCTGCACGAGGTTGAAGCGGATGCCGCGCACCCCGGCTTCATTCATACGCCGAAGTTCGGCGAACGGGATATCGGGATGGACGACGGCGATGCCGCGCGCGGTGGCGCCGAAGGCGGCAAGGGCCGCCAGCATGCAGCGATTGTCGGTGCCGTAGGTCGAGGGTTGCACGACGACGTTGCGGCTGGTGCCGAGACGGCGTTGCAGCAGGCGGTAATCGGCGACCGTCGCATCGCCGGGGTGGAGGCTGGCGCCGGGATCGGCGGGGAAATGATGATCGTAGATATGATGATGACAATCGGCGGCGCCGGGCGGGGCGATGAGCGTTGGGCGCTCGCTGCCGGCCGACCACGGCACGGCGATTGCCTCACCCGCGCGCGCCGCGCCGGCCGCCGCCGTGCCGGCGAGCATCCCGAGCGCCGCACGCCGACCAAGCGGCTGCGAAATCATAGTGTTTTCTTCCCCGATCATAGGCCGCGTGGCGCCAAGGCGTTTACGTCATGCGAAAACCATCGCGGCTTCATAAGCTGCCCCAGACCTCCTCGGCCACCGCGACACAAAGCTCCAGCTTCGCCCATTGCTCCGCCCCGGTGAGGAGATTGCCCTCCTCGGTCGAGGCGAAGCCGCATTGCGGCGAGAGCGCAAGCTGTTCGAGCGGGAGATAGCGGGTGGCTTCCTCGATTCGCCGCTTGAGATCATCCTTGCTCTCCAAAGCGCCGCTCTTGCTGGTGACGAGGCCGAGGACGACGATCTTATTGCCCCTCGGGACGAAGCGGAGCGGCGCGAAGCCGCCGGCGCGTTCGCTGTCATATTCCATGAAGTAGGCATCGACATCGATGCGATTGAACAGCACCTCGGCGACCGGCTCATAGCCGCCGGAGGCGATCCAGGTCGAGCGGAAATTGCCGCGGCAGAGATGCATGCTGACCACCATCTCCCGTGGCCGGCCAGCGATCGCGCGGTTGATGAGATCGGCGTAGATTTCGAGCAGCCCCTCGACATGCTCGCCCCGGCGCTTCAACCCCTCGATCTGCTCGGGATCACAGAGATAGGCGATATTGACCTCGTCGAGCTGAAGATAGCGGCAGCCGGCGGCGGCGAAGGCGGTGACCGCGTCCTGATAGGCGGCGCCGAGATCGGCGAAGAAGCCATCGAGTTCGGGATAGACGGCGCGGTCGATCGCCTGCCGGCCGCCGCGAAAATGCAGCACGCTCGGGGAAGGAATGGTCTGTTTCGCGACGGCGCGCCCAACATGCTCGGCGGTGAAACGAAAATCCTCGATCATCACCGGCCGCCGCCACGTGATGCGATCGGTGACGCGCAGCGCATGCGGCAGGGTCGCACCCTTGAACGCCACTTTCTGCTCGGGCTCATAGATCTCGACGCCGTGGAGACCGGCGAGGAAATCGAAATGCCAGTAAGCGCGGCGAAATTCGCCGTCGGTTGCAGCGCGGAGGCCAATCGCCTCCTGCTTTGCGATTGCGGCGATGATTTCCTCATCCTCGATCGCCCGCAAGGCGCCGGCGCCGATCCGCCCGGCGGCATGCGCGGCACGCGCCGCGCGCAGCCGTGACGGGCGGAGCAGGCTTCCCACGTGATCGGCACGAAAAGGCGGGCGCGGCCCGGCAAGCGACATGGTGTTCCCTCCGGGATCTTTCTCGGGGGCGAACCTGCCGCGCTCTTGTCTCGGCGGCAAGAGGCATGAGAAAAACTCGCCGATCAAACGGATATTCCCCATGCTCGCACGTCTGCTGGTCGGTGCGGTCGATCTCGGCCGCCGCCATGCCTTGTTGATCACCGCCCTCGCCCTCGCGCTCGCGGCGCTTGCCGGCGGCTTTGCCGTGCGCCATCTCGGCGTCGATACCGATACCGACCATATGTTCGCGGAAAGCCTCCCCTGGCGGCAGAACGAAATCGCTTTCGCCCGCGCTTTCCCGACCCTCGCCGACCCGCTGGTGGTGGTGATCGATGCCGCGACCCCGGAGGAAGCGGACGCGACGGCGGCGGCGCTGGCGGCCGCACTCGCCGCCGATCCCGCCCATTTCCGGTCCGTGAAGCGCCCGGACGCGTCGCCCTATTTCGCGCGGGAAGGGCTGCTTTTTCTCGACACCGCGACGCTCGGCCCGCTGCTTGACCAGATCGTCGATGCCCAGCCCTTTCTCGGCCAGCTCGCGGCCGACCCCTCGGCGCGGGGGCTGTTTTCCGCCCTCGCCCTGATCGGCGTCGGCGTCGCGCAAGGCGAGGCCGATCTCGCCCCCTATCTGCCGGCGCTCGAGAGCTTCGACGCGACGCTGGCCGCCAGCGCCGACGGCCATCCGACGCCGCTTTCCTGGCAGCGCCTGATCGGCGGCGGCAAGCTCGCCGATCTCGCCGGTCGCTATCGCTTCGTGCTCGTCCAGCCGGTGCTCGATCACGCGGCGCTGGCGCCGGGCAAGGCGGCGAGTGACGCGATTCGCGCCGCCGCTGCCCGGCTCCCGTTCGTCGCCGCGGGCCGCGCCCATGTCCGGCTCACCGGCGAGGTCGCCCTCGATGACGAGGAATTTTCCTCGCTCGCCCAGGGTATGCTGATCGACACGATCGGGAGCCTCGCGTTGATCACGCTCTGGCTCATGCTCGCGGTGCGCGGCCCTCGCCTCATTCTGCCCATTCTCACGACCCTCGGGCTTGGACTCGCGCTCACCAGCGGATTCGCGGCGCTTGCGGTCGGCACGCTCAATCTCGTCTCGCTCGCCTTCGCCATTCTGTTCGTCGGCATCGCGGTCGATTTCGCGATCCAGTTCACGGTGCGCTTTCGCGAGGCGCATCATGACATTCCCGAGCCCGGCGCGGCTCTCGCGGCAACGGCGCGGATCGCCGGCGGGCCGATCCTGATCGCCGCCGCGGCGACCGCGGCAGGGTTTTACGCGTTCGTTCCAACCGCGTTCGCGGGTGTCGCCGAACTCGGCCTCATCGCCGGCAGCGGCATGATCATCGCGTTTTTCTGCACGATTTTGTTCCTGCCGGCGTTTCTGACGCTTGCGCGGCCGCGCGGCGAGCCGGCGCCGGTCGGGTTTTCCACCCTTGATGCGCTGGAGCGCCGGCTTGATCGCATCAAGGGGCCGGTTCTCACCGCATTTGCGGCGCTCGCGCTGCTTGGCCTCTTTCTCCTCCCCCATCTCCGCTTCGACTCCGACCCGCTGCACACCAAGAATCCGCACGGCGAGGCGATGCGCACCCTCCATGACCTGATGGACGATCCGCTGACCAACCCGACCAGCATCGACATCCTGGCGCCGGACGCCGACGCCGCGGACCAGCTCGCGGCCAAGCTCGACCATGTGCCGGAAGTCGCCGATGTTCTCACTCTCGACCGTTTCGTGCCCACCGATCAGCCGAAAAAACTCGCTTTGATCGAGGATGCCGCAAGCCTGCTCGCAACCACGCTTGCCCCGCGCGAGGCCGCGCCGGTGACCGCCGATCAAATCCGGCTTGCGATCGCAACGGCGCGGAGCGGCCTTGCGCCGGCGCTGGCGAAACTGCCGCCGGACCATCCGCTGGCGCGGATCAATGCCGATCTTGCCCGCCTCGCTGACGCACCGGACGACCGGATCCTCGCGATGAACGCGGCTTTGACACAATTTCTGCCCGAGGAGTTGGCGCGTCTTCGCGCGGCACTCGCGGCGAAACCGGTCACCCGCGCCGATCTGCCGCCCGAGATCATCGAGGATTGGCGCGCCCAAGATGGCCGGGTGCGGGTTGAGGCCCTGGCAACGCCAGCGGGGCATGACAGCGCCGGGCTCGCCGCGTTCGTTGCCGCGGTTCGCGCCCTCGCCCCCACCGCCGGCGGCATGGCGGTGATCATCGTCGAGACCAGCAAAACCATCGTCACCGCCTTCACGCACGCGATGATCGGAGCGCTGGTCGCGATTGCGGTGATTTTGCTCGCGGCGCTGCGCCGGCCGCGTGACGCGGCGCTGGTGCTGGCGCCGTTGCTGCTTTCAGCCCTGCTCACCGTGGTCGGCATCAGGCTCGCGGGGATCACCCTCAATTTCGCCAATATCATCGCGCTCCCCCTGCTGCTCGGGGTCGGGGTCTCGTTCAATATCTATTTCGTGATGAACTGGCGGGCGGGAGCGAGCCGTTTTCTCGGCACCGCCACGGCCCGCGCCATCCTGTTTTCGGCGGCCACCACCGGCACCGCATTCGGCTCGCTCGCGCTCTCCCACCATCCCGGCACCGCGAGCCTCGGCGCCTTGCTGCTCCTCAGCCTCACCGCGACCCTGATCGCGACCTTGGTGTTCGAGCCGCTGATGCTCGCGATAACCCGCCGTTAGGGAATTTTTGCCAAGATCGCGGCATGCGATGGATCATTGCCAGCGTGCCGCTCCCGTTACTGCTCCTGCTTTCGGGGGCGGCGGCGGCCGGCCAGCCGCCGCCGGCCGCGCCCGCCGATTGCCCGGCGAGCGCAAGCCCGGCCCCGCCGGGGAGCCCCGATCCCACCGCCCCGATGACGATCTTTCCCGCCCTTCCCGGCGGCGGTTTCGCCGCGGTCAATCTGGGGGCTGCGGCGCTCAACGGGGTCACCTGTACCCCGGCCTCGCCGCCGCTCCCGAAAGACGTGCTGCACGGCGATCCCGACGGCGATCTCCTCAACGATCCAGGCAATGCCGTGCTCGACGGCGGCAACTCATCCGGCGATTGAACCAAAGCCGGTCTCGGATTAGGCTCGCTTCAAGCCCAAGGCATGGGCATTCTCGAGCACGATGGCGCGAAAACCGGTTCACATGCCCTCCTCGTTCGATAACCGCAGGATCGCCGGCGTCCTCGTGGTCCTCGTGGCCGTACTCGTGGCATCTGTCCCAGGCGTTGCTCGCGCGCAGACCAACGCGCCGGCGCCACCGCAGCGCATCGGCAATATCTGGGATTCTCTGCCCCATCAGCCGACCGAAGGCAGCGTCACCGCCAAGGAGCGCGAAACCGGTATTGCCCCCGATGTCGCGCGCGAACACGACATCAACAAGGAATTGCAAAATCTCGACGAGCAATTGCTAAACGAGGAAAAAACCCATCCGCCCACCATCCCGCCGCCGCCGCCAGGGACGAATTAGGTTCTAACAAACTTATTTTAAACGATTATGCAGTCGCGAGGGCGGCACGCAGCCGGCGGCCATCGGGGCTTGCGGGGTCGATTAGCCCTTGGCGCAGGAAAAGATCGATCAGCACCAGATTGACGTTGAACTTGAACTCATCCCCGCTCATCACCGCGTCCAGCACCGCAGCAAGCGGCCAGAGCTCGAACCCCGCCGCCTCGCCGTCGGCGGCACGAGGCACGAAATCCTTCGGCAGATCGAGATCGAAGCAATGCAGCCGGTCGCGCCGCAGCCCCTCCGGGCGCTCCATCGCATAGGTGATGATCGCGACCGGCCGCGCCTTGGCCGCTAGCGCCGCCGGGATTGCCGCCTCCTCGGCGGCTTCCTTGATCACTGTCCGCCAGGGCGTGAAGCCGGCCGGGATGCCGCCGGCGACGAGATGGTCGCGCTTGCCGGGATCGAGTGGCCGATCCATCGCCCGCCGCGCCACCCACAAAAACACGGCATCGCCGCGCCGCACCAGGCCGTTGACATGCACCCCCTCGGCACGGAGGCCAAACGCCGGCAAGGCGCCGCGATCGACCGTCGTCAGCACGCGGCCGGTGGGCTCGGCGCGCACGTCGAACGCCTCGCCGCGCCAGGAAAAGAGGCCCTCGGCGGCGAGTTCGGCGGCGATCTCCGGCAAGCGCGCCGGCGCCGTGAGAGCGATTGCGTCGCCTTCGGCGCGCATGTCACGAAAGGCGAGCAGGCGCGCGGCGAGTGCCGGCGCAGCCCAGCCGACAGCCACGCCGCCGAGCCGAAATTCCCGCCGCCCACCCGGCAGACGCGCGTTCCGGCACGCCGTGATATGGCGCATGAGCCCGTCCATCGCCTTGCATGTAAAGCCTCCGCGCGGAAAAGCCAGAACCGGGGTTTGCAAGTGGGGCCAGCCATGCCACATGCTGAGCGACGTTTCCCATGGACAGCACCTCCCGCTCCTCGTTTGCGACGATCGGCTCCCTTCTCGGCTGGCTCTGGCCGCGCGGCGATTGGCGCGGGCAGGCGCGCATTCTGCTCGCCGTCGCCAGCCTGATCGCCGCCAAGATCGCGACCGTCCTGGTGCCGGTTTATTACAGTCGCGCCGTCGATCTTCTCGCCCCCAAGCATGGCGGGGCGATGGTGGTGCCGGTCGCGCTGATCGGCGCTTATGGCCTCGCCCGCATTGCCGCCTCCGGCTTTGGCGAATGGCGCGACGCTTTATTCGCGCGCACCCAACAACGCACCGTGCGCCGCGTCGCGCGCGAAACCTTCATCCATCTCCACCGCCTCTCGCTGGCTTTCCATCTCGAGCGCCAGACCGGCGGGCTTGCGCGCGCGATCGACCGCGGCACCCGCGGCATCGAGCAGGTGCTGCGCTTTGCCGTCTTCAATATCCTGCCGACGCTGCTCGAAGTGGTGATGGTGACCGCGATCTTGTGGCGGATGTTCAACTGGCGCTTCGCCGCCGTGACCTTCATCGCGATTTTCGCCTATATCGGCTTCACTTTTCTGTTCACCAACTGGCGGGTGCGCTTTCGCCGCGCCATGAATGCGATGGATAGCGACGCCCAGACCAAGGCCGTCGACAGCCTGCTCAACTACGAAACCGTTAAATATTTCAACAACGAGGCGCTTGAGGCAGCGCGCTATGACGCCTCTCTTGCCGCCTATGAGCGGGCGGCGATCAAATCGCAGGTGACGCTGAGCCTGCTCAATTTTGGGCAGGGGGCGATCATCGCGCTCGGCTTGGTCGCGGTCATGCTGATGGCGGCGAGCGACGTTGCCCATGCCGGGATGAGCGTCGGGCGCTTCGTGCTGGTCAACACCTATCTCATTCAGCTCTATCAGCCGCTCAATTTCCTCGGCTTCGTCTATCGCGAGATCAAGCAGGGCCTCGTCGATATGGAGCAGATGTTCCGCCTGCTCGCCGAGCACCAGACCATCACCGACCACGCCGATGCCCGGCCGCTCGCGCCGAGAGCGGCGCCGGCGGCGCTCGCCTTCGAGGGGGTGCGGTTCGGCTATGGCCCCGACCGGACAATCCTCGATGCGATCAGCTTCACCCTCAAGCCGGGAGCGACGCTTGCCATCGTCGGGCCGACGGGGTCGGGAAAATCGACCATCACCCGCCTGATCTTCCGCTTTTACGAGGCGAGCGCCGGGCGCATCCTGATCGACGGCGAGGATATCCGCGATCTCACGCAAGCGAGCCTCCGCGCCGCGATCGGCGTCGTGCCGCAGGACACGGTGCTGTTCAACGACACCATCGCCTACAACATCGCCTATGGCCGTCCCGGCGCGAGCGAGGCGGAAATCACGCGGGCGGCGCGTCTCGCGCAGATCCACGATTTCATTGCCCGTCTGCCGCAAGGCTATGCGACGCGGGTCGGCGAGCGCGGCCTCAAACTCTCGGGCGGCGAACGCCAGCGCATCGCCATCGCCCGCACCATTCTCAAGAACCCGCGCCTTCTCATCCTCGACGAGGCGACCAGCGCGCTCGACACCGCGACCGAACGCGAGATCAATGCAGCGCTCCGCCAATTGGTCGAAACCCGCACCACGCTGGTCATCGCCCATCGGCTCTCGACCGTGGTCGACGCCGATGAAATCATCGTGCTTGCCGGCGGCACCATCGCGGAACGCGGCACCCACGCGGCGTTACTTGAAAAATCAGGACTTTACGCCAAGCTGTGGGCAATTCAGGCCGATCAGCGTCACCCCGAGCCGCTCAGCGCCGCCTGAGTCTCCCCCGTATGCGATAAGGACATAACCATGGGCAGCACCTCTCCCACCGACGATCACGACGACGGCCAATCTGGCGCGCATGAAGATGAGCAGACCCTCAACGATCTCGGCCGCGCCGGCTCGGTCATCCAGCATGCCATCAAATATCTGATGGAGAAGAACGTCGATGACTTGGCGATCGCCTCCGCCCTGCTCGGCGGCGGGCTCGGGGTGCTCGCGAACGTGCTCGATCGCGACGCCATCGAGAAAATCCTCACCAATGCCATCGCCAGCGTCCGCGCTGGCGAGTTGCACACGCTTGGCGTTGCGGCGCAGACGCCAGAAAAATAAGGATGGTCTTACCGCCGCCGGTGAAGCGCTTTAGTATGGCACACTATGCCACGGGGTGATTTGTTTCCCGAAATCGGGCCATATGAAACCGGCTTCCTGCCGCTTTCCGGCGGGCATGTGATGTATTGGGAGCAGGTTGGCAATCCCGCCGGCCTGCCGGCCTTGTTTCTGCATGGCGGGCCGGGCGCGGGCGCGGGCGCGGTGCATCGGCGGTTTTTCGACCCCACCCAGTGGCGGGTGGTGATTTTCGACCAGCGCGGCGCCGGCCGCTCACGCCCGGGCGGCTGCCTCGCCGAGAACACCACCGCCCATCTCGTCGCCGATATCGAGACGCTGCGCCGCCATCTCGGCATCGAGCGCTGGCTGCTGTTCGGCGGCTCCTGGGGCTCGACGCTGGCCCTGGCCTATGCCGAGGCGCATCCCGCCCATGTCGCCGGCTGCGTGCTGCGCGGCGTTTTTCTTGGCCGCAAACACGAGGTCGCGTGGTTCCTCCATGGCCTCGCGCATTTTTTCCCCGATGCCCACGCCGCTTTCATCGGCCACCTGTCCGAGTCCGAGCGCGCCGACGTGCTCGGCGCCTATCTTCGCCGCCTGACCGATCCCGATCCCGCCATCCATATGCCGGCGGCGCGCGCCTGGTCGCTCTACGAGGGTTCGTGCAGTACGCTGTTGCCGAGCCCCGATACCGTCAGCGCCTTCGCTCAGGACCGGACAGCGCTCAACCTCGCGCGGATCGAAGCGCATTACTTCGCGCATGACCTGTTTCTGCCGCCGGGTGGCCTGCTCGCCGGCATCGGCCGCATCAGCCATATCCCGGCCGAGATCGTCCAAGGCCGCTATGACATGATCTGTCCGCCCGAAACCGCCTATACTCTCGCGAGCGCCTGGCGCGGCGCGCGGCTTACGGTGGTATCGGACGCCGGGCATTCGGCGTTGGAGCCCGGCATTCGCCGCGCCCTGATCGCCGCCGTCGACCGGCTGCGCCAGTACGGTTTCGGCTGAGGACACCACGGAGAAAAGTACATGAAATGCGGCGTGATCGGGCTCGGCTCGATGGGAATGGGAGCGGCACTCAACCTGGCTCAGAAGGGCCATGACGTCACCGGCTGCGACCTGCGGCCGGCGGCGCTCGCCGAACTCGCGGCCGGCGGCGGCAAAGCAGTTGCCCGTGCGGCAGACATGCCCGCCGATCTCGAGGCCGTTCTGGTGTTCGTGGTCAATGCGGCGCAGGCAGACGCGGTGCTGTTCGGCACCGAAGGGTGCGTTGCGCGTTTGGCGCCGGGCGCGGTCGTCATCTGTTCAACGACGCTCGCGCCGCAGATCGCCAAGGCTCTTGGCGCGCGGCTCGCCGAACGCGGCCTTCTGATGCTCGATGCGCCGGTCTCAGGCGGCGCCGTTGGCGCGCGCGCCGGCACGATGACGGTGATGGCCTCAGGCCCCGAGGCGGCCTTCGCCAAGGCCGAGCCGGTGCTCGCGGCGATCGCCGGAAAAGTCTGGCGGTTGGGAGCGGCGCACGGCGCCGGCAGCACGGTCAAGATGGTGAACCAGCTCCTCGCGGGCGTTCATATCGCCGTCGCCGCCGAGGCGCTGGCGCTCGGCATTCGCGCTGGCGCCGACCCACAAACGCTGTTTGACGTCATCTCGAGCTCGGCCGGCAGTTCCTGGATGTGGCAAAACCGGGTGCCGCATATTCTGCAAGGCGATGATACGCCGCTCTCGGCGGTGAACATCTTTGTCAAGGATCTCGGCATCGTGCTCGACGAGGCGCGCGGCCTCACCTTCCCGCTGCCGCTCGCCGCCGCGGCGCATCAGCTCTTCCTCGCCGCCGCCGCCAACGGCCAGGGCGCGAAGGATGACGCCTTCGTGATTCGCGTCTGGCAGGCGCTCACCGGAATAGCGCTCCCCGGCGAGGCGAAGCCGGCCGAAACATCGCGCGCTGACGTCCGCCTCTGACGAACTTCGATTCCCCGTTGCTTCTGAATTCTCAGCAAGGCGATTGACCTTGTCGAAGCGCTGACCTAGGAGTCGGTCTTGCGCGCGTTGCGCGTCCGCGGAGGGGTGGCCGAGCGGCTGAAGGCGGCGGTTTGCTAAACCGTTGTGCGGGGTAAACCCGTACCGGGGGTTCGAATCCCCCTCCCTCCGCCATGCAGTCTCTGGCGAACCGCCGGTAAGGGTTCCTCGATTGA
>NZ_JBMFWJ010000064.1:0-12478 GCF_049965395.1 Acidibrevibacterium sp. | reverse complement strand
CGCGCCTCGCTGGCAACGACCTCTCGGGGCGATGCATGTGGTTCGACCTGTCGCGCCGAGATCGGTCTTGATGTGGATTTTGGTCGAGAAACCGTCCCGCGAGCCGCCGAACGCCCGGCGATGCCGTTCCCTTTTGCCCCGGCGGCCTCGTCAATCCGGTATCTCTCGGATCATATCGCCTTGGCCGGTAATTGCTGAGCCGTCACGGCAAAGTCAGCGCCGCCAGATCGCGAGCCGCGCCGCGCCGTGGCGGCGTTCCGCGAGCGGCGGGCCGAGCTCCGGCGGCAGCGGCTCGGCGCGGCCGAGTTCGGCAGCGATCAGGGCGCCGGGTGCGAGCCAGCCAGCGGCCTCGAGGGCGGCCAGCGTCGGGGTGAGCAGCCCCCGGCCATAGGGCGGGTCGAGCAGGATGAGCGTCTGCGGCGTGCCCGGCGGCGGCCGGGTCGCGTCGGCGGCGAGCACGCGGGCGCGCGCTTCCATCCGGCACGCAGCGATATTGGCCGCAAGAGCGGCGCGGGCGGCAGCGCTCTGCTCGAGGAACACCGCGCTCGCCGCGCCGCGCGAGAGGGCCTCAAGGCCAAGCGCGCCGCTGCCCGCAAAGCCATCGAGCACCCGCGCGTCGGCAAGGACATTTTCCGCCCAGGGCGCATGCGCGAGCATATCGAACAGCGCCTGGCGGACGCGATCGGCGGTCGGCCGGGTCGCCGCCCCGCTGGGCGCAAGCAGGCGCCGGCCGCGCAGACTGCCGGCGATGATCCGCATCACACCGCGGGTTTGGGCAAGTGCTCGCGCAAGACGCGGGCGGGGATTTCCTCGACCGCGCCGCGCGGCAAGAGGCCGAGCTGGAATGGGCCGTAGCTGATCCGGATTAGCCGCGTGACGACCAGGTCGAGGGACGCCATCACCTTGCGGATTTCGCGGTTTCGCCCCTCGCGCAGCGCAACCGACAGCCAGGCATTCTCGCCCTTGTGCGAATCGAGCCCGGCCTCGATCGGGCCATACCGTACCCCCGCGATGGTCATCCCGCGCGCCAGCGCCGCAAGCCGCGCCGGATCGACCACGCCATGGACACGCACCCGATAGCGGCGGATCCAGCCGGTCGCCGGCAATTCCAGCAGGCGGGCGAGGGCGCCGTCATTGGTCAGCAAAAGCAGCCCCTCGCTGGTGAGATCGAGCCGGCCGACGCTGATCACCCGCGGGAGAGCAGGCGGCAGCTTCTCGAACACCGTCGGCCGGCCTTCCGGGTCGCGATGGGTGGTAACGAGGCCGGAGGGCTTGTGATAGCGCCAAAGCCGGGTGCGCGCGGGGGTCGCGACCGGCTTGCCGTCCACGAGAACGATATCGTCGGCGGCGACGAAGGTCGCGGGATGGGAAACCGCCTGGCCGTTGAGGGCGACCCGGCCGGCGGCGATCATCGCCTCGGCGTCGCGCCGGCTGCTGATGCCGGCGCGGGCGAGGAATTTCGCGATCCGTTCGCCCATTGGCCGCTCGCCCCCCGGCCTCGTCTCCTCGCTCATCGGCAGGCCGCGACGAAGGCGGCGAGCAGGCGGCCATCGCCGGGGTCGCTCAAAAACTCGGGATGCCATTGCACGCCAAGACAAAACCGCCGCCCCGGCGCCTCGATCCCCTCGATCACCCCGTCCGGGGCCATCGCACTAACGATCGCCTCCCGACCCGGCGTCCGCACCGCCTGATGGTGCGAGGAATTGACATGCATCGCGCCAGCGCCCGTCGCGCGGGCGAGCCGCGTGTTCGCGACGAGGGTGATCGGATGGCCAGGCTCGTGCCCCTCATGGGGGAGGGCGTTCGGGATCTCGTCCGGGATATGCTGGACCAACGTGCCGCCGAGCATCACCGCGAGCAATTGCTCGCCGCCGCAAATGCCGAGCACCGGCTTGTCGGCGGCGAGCGCGCCGGCGAGCAGCGCCATTTCCGCCTCGGTGCGGGCGGATTTGAGGGTAACACTGGGATGCGCCGCGGCTTCACCGTAAATCGCCGGATCGACATCGAAAGCGCCACCGGTGACGATCAGCCCATCGAGCCGCGCCAGCATCTCCTCGGCGAGAGCGGCGAGATGCGGCAGCGCCAGCGGTAGGCCGCCGGCCGCTTCGATGGCGCTGGCATAGTTGGCGCGCAGCGCATACCACGGCCAGCGCGAATAGCCGCCGGGTGGCTCGGCATCGAGGGTAAGACCAATGACAGGACGGCGAAAGGCCATGGCGAACGGGTCCACGCAGGTGAGGGAAAGGGAAGAAGAATTGTTCTTTTTTGGAAAAAAAGAACCAAAAAACGTTTGTCCGTTGGGCAGTGTCCAGCGCCGGAGCGGAGATCTAGACGCCCGGCGCGGACGGAGCAAGTGATGCGCGCCGCCGGCGCGGCGCTGGCGGCAGCGCTGGAGGCCGCACGGGCAGCGGGGGCGCGCGGCGAGGTGCCGGTCGGCGCCGCCGTGGTCGCTCCAGACGGCACCCTCCTTGCGGTGGCCGGCAATGAAACCGAGGCACGCGCCGATCCCTCCGCCCATGCCGAGATGCTGGCGCTGCGGGCGGCGGCGGCGGCGTGCGGCATGGCGCGGCTTGCCGATTGCGACCTCGTGGTGACGCTCGAGCCCTGCCCGATGTGCGCCCAGGCCGCGAGTTTCTTTCGCATCCGCCGGCTGATCTTCGGCGCCTATGACCCCAAGGGCGGCGGCGTCGAGCATGGCGCGCGGGTGTTTGCCGCGACCTCGTGCCATCATCGCCCAGACGTGGTGGGGGGCGTGCGTGAGGGCGAGTGCGCGGCGCTGTTACGCGCCTTTTTCGCCGCCCGCCGTCCCTGAGCCGCTTGCCGGAGAGGCGAAATTATGGCGTTGTGGCGGGGTGAAGAAACCAGGGAGGAAAACGGCGTGAACGAGATCGAAACCCGGACCATGGCCAAAGTCATGCGCCGCCTGGTGCCGTTCCTGATCCTCTGTTACTTCGCGGCCTACCTCGACCGGGTGAATGTCGGGTTTGCCGCGCTGACCATGATCCCCGATCTGCATTTGTCCAAAACCGCTTTCGGTTTCGGCGCCGGCATCTTCTTTCTCGCCTATTTCGTGTTCGAGGTGCCATCGAATCTCGCGCTCGACCGGTTCGGGGCGAGCCGCTGGATCGCCCGCATCATGATCACCTGGGGCATCCTCTCGGGGGCGATGGCGCTGGTCTCGGGCGAGACCAGCTTCTATGTCGTGCGCACCCTGCTCGGCGCCGCCGAGGCCGGGTTTTTCCCTGGCATCATCTTTTATCTCACGCTGTGGTTTCCCGGCGTCTATCGCGCCCGCGTCGTCGCCTATTTCATGGCCGCGATCCCGCTCTCCTCGGTGATCGGCGCGCCGGTTTCCGGGCTCATTCTCTATACCGACGGCATGCTTGGTCTGCGCGGCTGGCAATGGCTTTTCATCCTCGAGGCGGTGCCGGCGATCCTGCTCGGTTTCGTCTGCTGGTTCTATCTCACCGACCGCCCCGATCACGCCGCCTGGCTCGCCCCCGAGGAACGCCAATGGCTGACCGAGCGCATGGCCGCCGAACAAGCCGCGCGTGAGCGGGCGCGCCGCTATACCATTCTCGAATCACTGATCGACCCGCGCGTGCTGGCGATCGCCTTGATCTATTTCGGCGCGGTTGCGGCCAATTACGGCTTCACTTTCTGGCTGCCGCAGATCGTCAAGGCATTTGGGCTGAACAATGCGCAAACCGGCTTCGTGACCGCCATTCCTTATGTTATCGGCACGCTCGGCATGGTCTATTGGGGGCGGCGTTCGGATCGGCTCGGCGAGCGCAAGGGGCATATGGCGATCGCCCTGATCGCCGCCGCCGTCGGTCTCGCCGCCTCCGCCGTCCTCAGCGATCCGCTCGCCAAGATGGTTCTTCTTTCGGTTGCCGGCTTCGGCATTTTCGCCGCGATCTCGGTGTTCTGGACCTTCCCCACCGCCTTCCTCTCCGGCACCGCGGCGGCGAGCGGGATCGCAATCATCAATTCTATCGGCAATCTCTCCGGCTTCGCCGGCCCCTACGTCATGGGGGCGCTTCGGGATTATACCGGCACCTTCACCAGCGGGCTTTTCGTCATCGCCGGCGCGACCGTCGTCGCGTTGATCATCGTTCTGCTGTTGCCGCATGACCGCGCCTTGGAGGAGGCGCCGGCCACGCCCGCCGAATAGAGTTAGGACGGCCTCTGGATCGCTCGCGCCTCGCCACAATTTGGTGAAAAAACTGGTCATCAAAACGCCTGATTCACCATATTGACTCTAGACTGTCTGGCGTCGATGACCTCCATCCAGAGATTTCCGTAAGATGCAGCCGGCTTTGTCAGGGTTTTGGGACGGGAAAAGTTTTTTGTCACGCCCGATCCCTGACCATCGCCCCACCCCTGCCCATCGCCCCCCCTCTGCCCATCACATCGCCGGCACCGGCCGGGCGGCGCCGGGATGAGCGTTTTTCCCTTCCCCTCGGGGGCAGCCGCGCGGCGCGACCGGCCGCTGCCGATCCGGCCACGGCGGCCACTCGGCGAAATCGTCCTGCATGTCCCGCAAACGCTGCGCGCCCTGGTGCGCGCCGACGAAATCTGGCTGGTGGTGCTCGCAGCCCTGGTCGGCTGCGGCGCCGGGCTCTGTGTCGTCGTGATGAATATCGCAACGCTTGAGATGCATCATGCGTTGTTCCTGATCTACGGCCATGAGCGGTTGAGCGGCATGGCCAAGCTCGATCGCGGCCGTCTCCTGCTGGTGCCGAGCCTCGGCGGTCTCGTGCTCGGGCTCTCCGGCCTTGCGGTCGCGCGTTTTTGGCCGCGCCGGGCGGTGGACCCGATCGAGGCGAATGCCCTCTATGGCGGGCGCATGTCGCTCAACGATAGCCTGATCGTCGTGCTGCAGACGATTTTCTCCAACGGCGTCGGCGCCTCGGTGGGGTTGGAAGCCGGCTACAGCCAGATCGGCGCCGCCCTCGGCTCGCGGCTCGGGCGCAGCTTCCGGGTGCGGCGCAACGATCTTCGTCTCCTCGTCGGCTGCGGCGCGGCGGGGGCGATCGGGGCGGCCTTCAACGCCCCGCTCACCGGGGCGTTCTATGCGTTCGAATTGGTGATCGGCACCTATTCGCTGATGACGCTGGCGCCGGTGGTGGTTGCCTCGATTTCGGCGATCGCGGTCGATCGCTGGCTGCTCGGTGACCCGGGCGGCTTCGAGCTTATCCTGCCGAGCACCATCCCGCCGTTCGACTATATCCCGGTGCTGGCCCTCGGCATGGTCTGCGCCTTGTTCGGCGTCGCCATCATGCGCGCGGTGACCCTGACCGAGGAAGTGTTCCGCCATAGCGGCGTGCCAGCTTGGGCGCGCCCGGCGATCGGCGGGCTCGCGGTCGGGATCATGGCGCTGGTGACGCCGCAAGTGCTCTCCTCCGGCCATGCGGCGCTCCATCTCGGCATCAACGCCCCCTATTCGCTGCCGTTTCTCGCACTTCTGGTCGCGCTCAAGGCCGCCGCTTCGGCGATTTCAATCGGCTCGGGGTTTCGCGGCGGCTTGTTTTTCGCGTCCCTCTTTCTCGGCGCCATGCTCGGCAAGCTGTTCGCAGCAATCCTCGCCGCGCTGACCGTGAAAACCTTGCTCCCCGGCGTGGTCTGCGCCGTCGTCGGCATGAGCGGGCTCGCAACAGCGATCGTCGGTGGGCCGCTGACCATGGGTTTTCTCGCGCTCGAGAGCACCGGCAGCCTGCCGCTCACCATCGCCGTGCTCGCCGCCTCCGTGGTCTCGGCCCTCACCGTGCGCCGCACCTTTGGCTACTCCTTCGCGACCTGGCGCTTCCATCTGCGCGGGGAAGCGATTCGCAGCGCCGTCGATGTCGGCTGGATCCGCAATCTCACGGTCGGGCGGATGATGCGCCGCGAGGTGCGGACCGTCCGCATCGACACGCCGCTCGCCAATTTCCGCCGCGATTTTCCGCTCGGCTCGGAGCAACGGGTGATCATCGTCGATCAGTCCGGCCGCTATGCCGGCATCGTCCCGGTCGCCGAGGCCCACGCCGTGGACGGCGCGAGCACGCTCGCCGACATCCTCCATCACGCCGACCAGGTGCTTCTGCCGCAAATGAGCGTGAAAGACGCCATCAGCGCCTTCGAGCGGGCGGAAAGCGACGCGCTGGCGGTGATCGACAGTCTGGAAAACCGCCGCGTCATCGGGCTCCTTACCGAACAATACGCGCTGCGCCGCTACAGCGAGGAACTCGACCGGCGGCGGCGCGATCTCTCCGGCGAGTGAGACGCGGATTTCACGAAAAATTTTAAGTTCCTCATTGATTTTCCTCTTGCCCTTGTTGTTTCTTGTTTGAATCTGTGGTAAGCGCAACTTTGAGTTGATCATTGGGGGTGGCCATGCAATCGAATTCACGCGACGACGAAACATTCGCCATTATATTGCATATGCTTTGGGAATGTCGAAATGTTTTTATTGATTTGAATGAATTCAAGAAAAGCGCCTATGTTGAAAGGTGTATAAATGACATTGTTTGCTCCAATAGCACTTATAATTATAAAGATTTAGCAGCGGCATCAAGTAAATGTTATTAAATCTTTCATACCTGAACAATTCTATCATTAACACGCCGCTGGGTTTTTCAAAAAAAAAAATTACTAAATGCTCCGAATTTTGACAAATCACAATTTCCTGATGTGGAAATTCGACATGCAAACACTGACAACCTTAGATTGCATGCCTATCACATACGCTACAAAGCTTATTTGAGTCATGGTCATATCGCAGAAAAGAAAAAACCATTTTGGTCGGATAAATTTGACCACACGCCCTCAACGACAGTGTTTTTGCTATTCAAATGCGGGATTCCCGTTGCGACAATACGTCTTTGCTTTTTTGATCCTTCATTTATGGATGATATTTCCGAAGTAATTCCGAGTGTCAGTCAGTTTAATTATACGAGACAAAGTATAGCAAAAAAACTTTGCCTTCTCCAGAAGGATTTTAAAGTAGTCGAGATATCGAAATTGGCGAGCGTTCTTAAAAAAAACGAGCATGTCGGTATTTTTGTTTTCATTTATGAATTTCTTAGGTCTGAAATTTTTAATTTGGGCGCCGACATCATTGTGATCTCCGTTCGATTTCAGCATGTAAAATTTTATACCCGATTCGGATTTAAAGTTCTTGAGAGTGGTAAATTCTACCAAAAAGATAATGTAGTTCTTTCTTTGCTCGCATGTGGCGCCAAAAATTTTTGCTCTGCCGGAAAGAGCTGGAATCTAAATTTTTCAACGTTTTCTAACTTACAGAACGGTAATCTTTGTTTAAGCCTTGCTCGATAGTGGCGAGTAGCCGGATGTCGTTAATTTTTTAATTGCCTGCGCCTGAAACCTGAGCAACAATGTCGCTCACAATCAGCCGGGTGAACCATCATGAAACGTCGTTTTGCGACAGTGATTGGCGCGTTAACGATAGCCGCTCCCGCAGCAGCGCAGGCAGCGGCGATTTATCCGTATGCGTTTGCGTCGGATCAGATTACGAATCTGCGAGTAGAAAATGCCGACATAGGCCAATTGGTGTCTATCCCATTAAATTCCGGGAGTCAGGAGGCTATCAGTGACAGCGCCCAATATGATGGATACGGAATTTCAGGCTACCAAAGTAGCGGCGCAGTTAATTCTGCTGTAAGCATTCCGCAGGCTTACTCTGGTCCCTCGTCTTCGACACCTCCGGCGAGCTTTACCCCCCTTGGTCCGGGTAACATGACTGGCGCTCGCGCAGACGCGGCGATTGGGGCTCTAGTTACCCCCGCGCCGGGCGTAGTTGGGGGCAGCTCGGTCTCGAATGTTGTGGAAGCTTATGGGAACGCCCTGGGTAGTTCGGCGGCAGCGGACGTCGCCTACATTAATTTTACATTTACCGGCTCCGGCTATCCTCTAGATATAGTTTTCCAAGAAGCAACCGATCTCAAAGCCACTACGGCAGGCGCATCGTCTGGCTTTGTAGGTGAGTCGGCGTCTGCGAGCGCCCTGAATGCGTTGGTTCTCAACGGCAGTGACGGATCCTCGTTTTCCGCCTATCCGTTTGGAAGCAACGGACAGGTGGCGGTTAGCTCTTCGAATGGCACGGGCAGTTCCCCGTATTCTAGCAGTGGAATTTACTCCATCGTCACTCCAACGCTGGTTGATGGAGTAACATACACGCTTAGCCTTCAATCTTCTGTAACAGAAACCATTCAACCAGGAAGCGCTGTACCGGAACCGTCGTCGATCTTTTTATTCGGCTTTAGTATCCTTGGTTTTTGGGGTGTTCTTCGTCGTTCGAACATGTCAGGTTTGAGTGGGAATTAATTTAAGAAGCCACGAATGCATGATCAATGCAAAGTTTTATTTTCGATACCTCGTTCTTGTAACGCCTTTATGCTATCAAATACTTTAAGCCAAACAACTTCGCCGTTCAAATCTCTCCGAGACCGCATTTCCAATGCGTGACCCATTGCATGTTCAGCCGCGTGATCGCTGTATTCATCTATCATCATTTTTGCCAACCGGCATATGTCTTCGGGCGTCTCTTTAGGTTTCATGATTTTAAATCCATCTAGGTCCCGCAACGCAGGCTGAGCGTGCATTTCTTATGTTCCGCATAGGCCACTTCAATTTGTCAATGATTTTCTTTGAGACGGCGCGTCTGTGGTCGCGCGTTAGTTGAGTTACAAATACAATTTGCCCGTTTTCGTTGGTTGCGGTCCCCACCCGCTGCGGGTAATCGGATTCGGCGATTTCGGACGGAGTATCTGGAGCCATGAGGAGAACTCTCGCGGTATATATTTTTTTTGGAATTTTCCTTGCCTGCCCACGCGCGGATGCCGGGCCGGCTTTGCTCTATTACGTTTCGACGCAAGAGGGCTATGCCACTCCCCCCGTTGGGCAATCCGTCGAACAGCTCGTTCCGACATCTTTGGGCAGCTCCGACATAACATTCGGCGGAACGGCCAGCGTAGCATTCAATGATGGCGCTCATGTTGTGAACGGAACAAATAATTATGCCGTGGGAGGTGGCTACGCGGCGCCTATACTTCCTAATGGGACTCCTTATAGTGATAATTACTATTCAACCGAAACAGGCTCTGTGATTTTTAGTTTTTACGATGAGCAAAAATACCTTGGTTTATTATGGGGATCGGTGGATACAGAGTCAAATGGCAATTTATTAACATTTTATAACGATGGAGTGATGGTCGGACAAATAAGTGGGGCGCAACTTATTGCATTAGCCGGCAACATAACAAATTTCTATGTCGGTTCACAGGTTTTTGGCGGCACTTTTTATCTAAATATTACAGGAATTAATGGTGGCGAATTTAACGAGATGATAGCGTCAAGCGGAGTTCCCTCTTTTGAATTTGGGCAGGTAACGGTTATTAACCAGGCCGCCGCCGGAGGTAATGGGGATCCGATACCGGAGCCGCCCTTCTTGTTTTTTCTCGCGTGCTTTGTCTTTGTCTTTTCTAGGCGTATGTTTGCGCGCTCATAAATAATTTCCGCGCTCGTCGATGATTTGGGTGTCATTCGCAGGAGGCTCCTGTGCCGACGTGGCCTGGCTCGCCGACGCTCACAGCGTATGTGCCGCGCCGAGCTTGGTTTTCCGGGGGGAAAAACTATCTTCTTCTTCATGTTCGATTTTCTCTCGCATGCCCGCCGCAAAAACCCGGAAACGGTGATCGAGGCCTTCACCGCCGCCTTTCCCTCCGGCGAGGAAAAGGCGCGGCTCCTGATCAAGACCCAGGGGGGTGATCAGGCGCCGGAGGAATGGCGGCGGCTCAGCGATCTCTGTCTCGATCCCCGCATCGAGCTGCGCGATGCGCGCCTCGACCGCGCCGAGGTGATCGCCCTGATCGAGGCGGCCGACGCGTTCGTCTCGCTACACCGTGCCGAGGGCTTCGGGCGCGGCCCGGCCGAGGCGATGTGGCTCGGCAAGCCGGTGATCGTCACCGGCTATTCTGGCACCAGCGATTTCGCCGATCGCGACACCGCCTTTATCATCGGCTACCGCATGGTGCCGGTCTCAGAGGAGGAGTATCCCGGCACCGCCGGACAAAGCTGGGCCGAGCCCGATATGCACGAGGCGGCGCTGGCGATGCGCATGGTCCATGCCCATCCCGATCAGGCCCGCGCCATCGCCGCGCGCGGCCGGGAGCGGGTGCAGGCGCTCTATCATCCGGCGATCGTCGGCCGCGCGATGGCGGCGGCGCTGGGGTTCGATCTCGCGCCCGGCAAAGCCGCCGCCTTGTCCGGTGCGGAAAAACCCGCCTCCCCGAAGCGAGCCCGCGACAAGCCGCGCCGCACCGCCACCCCGTTCCGCGCCCAGAGATCATAGCCGCCAATGCCGCCCGCCACGCGCCGCGCCTGCCCCGCTGCCGTCGTTATTGCCGCGCTCATCGTGCTTGCTGGCTGCAAAATCATCGACCAGACCACGTTTGGCGCGAAGCCAGTGGCACCGCCGCCGGATTTCGTTGCCGAGGCGCTGAAACCCGGAAGCAAGCTGCCGCTGATGACCGTGCGTTTCGACGGCACTCCGTTCAACTATGACGCGCAGCTCAAATCGGTTTTGGAACTCGCGCAAACCCGCCGCCCGGACGCGAAATACCACGTCGTGACCGTAGTGCCGGCCTCTGGCGATCCCGAGAAAGACAGCCGCGCGATCGAAAACGGCCGCTATGACGTCCGCCGGCTCGAGGACGCGATGACCAATGACGGCATCCCCGGCGATGACATCAGCACCTCGGCACGCACCGAGAAAGGCGTCACCGCGCGCGAAATCCGCATCTATGTCGAATAGGGCAAGGCGCCGAGGCGCTTCTTCGCATTCGGCGTGAACGTCGCGATCGCCACCACCGCCATCGCGGATCCGCGCGGCGGCTTGACATATCAGGCCCGGCCGCGCTTGGCTTGGCCCATAAGACCAACGACGTCGTCGCGGAGGAAAATGCCATGGCTCTTACGATCACGCCGCTGCACCCGCTTTTCGCCGCCGAGGTGAGCGGGGTCGATGCCTCGGCGCCGCTCGCAGCGCCGCTGGTTGCAGAACTGACCGAGGCAATCGACCGCTATGCCGTTCTGGTGTTGCGCGGGCAGACTCTGACGGATGAGCAGCAGATCGCCTTCGCAAACCTGTTCGGCCCGCCCGAGATCAATATCGGCGTCCATCGCGCCGCCAACCAACGCCGTCTCGCGCGGCCGGAAATGGCGGATGTCTCGAACATCAACCCGCAGAACGAGGTTCACCGCCGCGATGATGCGCGGCGGATGTTCAATCTCGGCAATATGCTCTGGCATACCGACAGCTCCTTCCGCGACCCGCCGGGCGGGTTGTCATTGCTTTATGCCCATGCGGTGCCCTCGCGCGGCGGCGAGACCGAATTCGCCGATCTTCGCGCCGCTTATGACGCGCTCGATGGCGACATTAAGGTCGTGATTGCTGATCTCCGTGCCGAGCATTCGATCATGCACTCGCGCGCGAGCCTTGGCTTCAGCGAATTTTCCGAGAGCGAAAAGGCCGCGTTACCGCCGGTTGTTCAGCGGGTGGTGCGGGTTCATCCGGGGTCTGGGCGAAAGACGCTTTACCTCGCTTCGCACGCCTCGCACATCATCGGCTGGCCGGTGCCGGAGGGTCGGCTTTTGCTCCGCGATCTCATCGAGTTCGCGACCCGCCGCGAGTTCGTCTTCGTCCATCGCTGGCAAGCGGGCGATCTGGTGATCTGGGACAATCGCTGCACGCTGCATCGCGGCCGGCCGTTTCCCGCCGAGGAACGCCGTGATCTCCGCCGCGTCACCACGTCCGACCACGCGGCGATGGCGGAGAAGGCGGCCTGAGAGAGTTGGGGGGGCGTCGTCTGCCCGCGCTCGACCGCCGGGTGCACGCGAGCGCGGCGCGAACGCTGAGACCGTCAGGCTATCCTGATCACAGCGCCGGCGTCAGACCGAAAGATTGAGCAGCGAGCCACGTGGCAGAACCTGCCCTGGCGGCAGGGGGGGGAGCGAGAAAGGCTGGCCTGGCTGGCTGCTCGGCTGGGCTTGCGGGCTCGCCTGCTGGCTGGTGTTGGGCTGGCCATTCACCATGGTGTTGGTGAGATCACGCACCGGCAGGATAGCACCAGGGCGCAGGTTCTGCTGGGCCCCGGGGGTGATCGAGAAAGCCGAGAGGGAAGCGTTATTCAACATGGAAAACATGGTGCTGTACATGAGTTAATATCTAGTTAACGACACACCGTCTTAAAATGAGATTCCCCTCCAGTCACGAATTTGTGATCAGCGGCTGACATGGCCGCTCTCGGGCGCACACGCCCGCGCGAAATGGCCGAGCGCCCGGCAATTTCCCAAAGTTTCCCTAAAATCCGTCGCGTGCACCGGCCCGGGGTATGACCTCGGGGTCGGCGGTTTCGTGGCGCGTGGTGGAGCTGAGGGGGATCGAACCCCTGACCTCCTCATTGCGAACGAGGCGCTC
>NZ_JBMFWJ010000063.1:0-12637 GCF_049965395.1 Acidibrevibacterium sp. | reverse complement strand
ATCATATATAAAATTTTCCAGCACTCCCCCGCGTTGCGATCTTTCTTCCGCCGCGCCAAACTTCGCCCTCCGCCGTTCGACCGACTCCGGTGACACAAAGGCCACCTCGATGGATGACACTCTCGCCGCCGCGTCCGATGACACGCCGTTTCACGCCTTGCCACCCGCCTACGCCCCTACCTGGCTGCTCGTGGCCCGGCTGTGCCGCGACCGCGATGTCATCGCGGTGCTGGCGGAGGCGCAGATGGCGGCGCCGGCGGTGGCCGCGCGCGCCGCGAAGTCGCTCCATCTCATCCCCCACGGCGAGATCGCGGACGGGCGCATGACACTGGCCGCCGCCAGCGCCGACATCGTGCTGTGTCCCGCTATGCTCGCGCCGCGCGCCGATCCCGTTGCCCTGCTCGCCATCCTGCGCGCCGCTCTGCGCCCTCGCGGCCTCCTGATCACCCAGGGTACCGACGCGGATGGCGCCGGTCTCGACGGCGCGGCCGAGATGCCGCCGCCGCGCGCCTCCCTCTCGCGCGCCGCTCTTGCCGGGCTTCTTGGCGCGAGCTTCGCCCATGTCGCTTTTGTATCCCTACGCGGCGGCACTGGCTTCCTCGCCCTCGCCAGCGATGCGCCGCTTCCGGATCTGCCGGCGGAATTATTCCTGCTCGCCGATATCGCGACCGCCGACGCACACCGCGTGGAAGCCGCGCAGGCGCGCGCCACGGCGGCGCGCGATCACGCGATGATCGCAACGATCGCCGCGCGCATCGAACGGCTGGAGGCCGAGATCTCGCGTCTTACGGCAAGAACCCTCGAGGCCGAAGGCGAAGCCGCGGCACTCCGCGCCGATCAGGCGAAATTGCTCGCTCTCGCGGGTCTCGGCCAGCGCTTGCGGGTGGTGCAACGCGGCTATGGCACGGCCCTTCGCCATGCCCGGCAAAGCGGCGGCTCGGCCCGCTTGCTCCGGCGTCGCGAAGACCAGAAAATCGCCACGCTCGCGGCGAGCCCGCTGTTCGACCGCGCCTGGTATCTCACCCGCTATCCTGAGGTCGCGGCGGCGGGGCGCGATCCGGTGGAACATTACGTGAGTGAAGGCGCCTTTCTCGGCTATGACCCCGGCCCGGAGTTTTCCACGCTCGATTATTACGCCCTGCATCCCGACGTGATTTCCGCCGACGTCAATCCGCTCGAGCATTACGAGCGTTTCGGCCGCGCCGAAAATCGCGCCATCCATCCGGCGCGGCACGCGAGCGCGGTATTGCCAGAGCCGTGGGAGACGCCAGCGGACGGGCCGCCCACGCCGGCGCCGCGCATTGCCTTCCTCTCGGGAGAAGCCGATACCCCGGGCCATACCTATCGCGTCACCCGCCTTGCGAACGCTCTGCGCGCGCTCGGCGCGATCGTCAGCGTCCATCAGCCGACCACGAAAGACGGCAAGCCGGTTCCCGGCGAGAAGCTCGCTGATCGCATCGCGGTTGCCGATCTCCTCATCATCTGGCGCCTCGGCTGGAGTGCCGAACTCCGCGACATCGTCGAGCGGGCGCGGGCGGCCGGCGCGCGGCTCGTGCTCGATGTCGATGATCTGATGTTCGACGCCGAGCACGCCTCGCCCGACGTGATCGACGGCATCCGCACCCGTGGCCTCGACCCCGCCGCCGTCAAGGGGCATTTCCTCGCCGTTCAGGAAACGCTGAAAGCGATGGATTTCGCGATCACGCCGACGCATTTCCTCGCCGGCGAGGTGCAACGCTGGGCGATCCCGACCTTCGTCATCCCAAACGGCTTCGATCGCGAGAATTGGTGGCTCGCCCGCCTTGCCCGCCGCGCCCGCGCGTTGGCCGGCGGCGATGGGCTGATCCGCCTCGGCTATGCCAGCGGCACCCGCACCCATCAGCGTGATTTCAAACGTGCCTCGGGCGCGGTCGCGCGGATTCTTGCCGCCCGGCCGCAATGCCGGCTGGTGCTGTTCCGCCACGGCCCCTGGCCGACCCTCGATATCGAGGAATTTCCCGAACTGATCGGCGTTGAGGATCAGATCGAGTGGCGGGCGACGGTGCCGGTCGCGGAAGTGCCGCGCGAACTCGCCCGTTTCGATATCAATCTCGCGCCCCTCGAAGCCGGCAATCCGTTTTGCGAGGCGAAAAGCGAACTCAAATATTTCGAGGCGGCGCTGGCCGGGGTTCCCTCCGTCTGCTCGCCGACGGCGCCGTTCCGTCGCGCCATCCGCGACGGCGACACCGGCTTTCTAGCCGCCGACGAGGATTCCTGGCACGCGGCGCTGCTCGCGCTGGTCGATGATCCGGCTCTACGGGCACAAATCGCCGGGCGCGCCTATCTCCATTGCCTTTGGGCCTATGGTCCGGAGCGGCGGGTGGAGATGGCGGCGAGTTTTCTCGATCAGGTTTTGCGCCCGGGAAGGCGAGCGGCGCGGCAATTCGCGCTCGATGTCGCGCTCGCGGCCCAGCCCGCGCCGGCTTTGCCCGCGCTCCCCGCAAGCGACATCGTCTTCGCCCACGACACGCTCGCCCGCGGTGTCGCGACCATCGTCGTGCCGCTTTACAATTATGCTGATTACGTCGTCGAAACTCTCTCCTCGATCAAGGCGCAGACACTGGCCGCGCTCGATCTCGTCATCGTCGACGATGCTTCGACCGATGCTTCCCTCGCGGTCGCGAAAGACTGGCTCGCCGCCCATCACCAGCGTTTCGGCCGGGCATTGCTGTTGCGCAATAGGAAGAATGCTGGTCTCGCGCTCACCCGCAACGCCGGTTTCGCGCAGGCCGAAACCCCCTATGTCATGCCGTTCGATGCCGACAATATCTTGCTGCCCGACTGCCTCAGCCGCTGCCTCGCCGCCCTCGAGGAAAGCGGGGCCGCCTTCGCCTATCCGACGATGCAGCGTTTCGGCGGCGCCGACGATGTGTTCGCGAACCTTCCCTATGACCCGATCCGCCTCGCGCCGGGGAATTACATCGACGCGACGGCGCTGGTGCGGCTCGCCGCCTGGGCGGCGATCGGCGGCTATCACGATATCCGCCCGACCGGGTGGGAGGATTTCGATTTCTGGTGCCGCCTCGCCGAAGCCGGGCTCTATGGCGTGCATGTCGATCAGAAGCTGGTGCGCTATCGCGTGCATGGCAATTCGATGCTGCGCACCATCACCAATATCGATGACAATCTCCGCACGCTGCGCGCCAAAATGCGCAAGCGCCATCCCTGGACACTGGAGGGGCGAGCGGCCGACGAATGAGCCCTCCGCGCCCTCGCCCGACATCAGCCGGGCAGAAAGCGCAACAACGCGAAGCCGAAAACGATGCCGAACGCGAGTGCGCCGGTGATGAGGCCGAGGCGGCGATCGATGAAATCGCGCGCGCGGTCGCCGAAATGGCGAAGGAGGGCGGCAACCGCGAAGAATCGCGCCCCGCGTGTCGCGAGACTGGCGGCCATGAACAACGGAAAATCGAACCGCGCGGCACCGGAGGCGATCGTCACCAGCTTGTAGGGGATCGGCGTCAGCCCCTTGATCAGGATGACCGCAAGCCCCCATTGCGCGTAGGCTGCGCGAAACCGCGCGAAGGCCGGCTCCAGGTGATAAAGCTGGAGAATGGGGATCGCGAGCCGATCGAACAGCGCATAGCCGATGCCATAGCCGAGCGCGCCGCCGGCGACACTCGCGAGCGTCGCGATCGCGGCGAGGCGAAAGGCGGCGCGTGGCCGCGCGATGATCATCGGGATCAAGAGGGCGTCGGGCGGGATGGGAAACACGCTGGCCTCGGCGAAGGCGATCAGCGCCAGCCACCAACTCGCTCGCGGCGTCGCCGCGAGGGCGAGAATCCGGCGATAAAAACGGCGCATCATGCGGGCGGGCTCGTCTCCGCCGGGTCGTCGGCCTCATCCTCGCCGAGCAGCGCGGCGTGCAGCGCCGCGCGGAGCTCCGGCGGCGCCGTCCGCGCCAACGCGTTGCAGAGGCGGCGCAGGCGCCGTCGCTGATCGTATAGTTGATCGAGCAGCCCGAGCACCAGCGGCAGCGTCTCCTCCTCGATACGATATTCGTGCCGCAAGACACGAATCAGATGGAGCCGCGCAACGTCGATCTCATCGAACGCCCAGCCGCCACCCGCTTCCCGCGGGCGCACCCAGCCTTCCCTGATCCAATGCTCGATATCGACACGGCTCAAGCCGGCCTCGTTGGCAACCAAAATGTCGAGAGTGATCATGCCGCGTCCTCCAGCCCGGCGCGCGGATTCCACGATGGTGGGTTATGACGATTGCGCAAAAACGCCGCGAGTTCCTCGTCCGCCGGCCCGAGCACCACTTGCAAGATGACATAGGCGTCGCCCGCCGGCTGGCCGCCGGACGCCGGCACGCCCTTGCCACGCAGGCGAAGCCTCGTGCCGGTATCCGAGCCCGGCGGAATGGTCAGCATGACCCGGCCATCGAGGGTCGGGACGGGAACACGCGCGCCGAGCACCGCTTCGCTGACGCTAACCGGGAGATCAAGGTGGATATCGCGGCCGACGCGGCGAAACAGCTTATGTGGTGCCACGGTGATTTCGATCAGCGCATCGCCGGGCGGGGCATCGCCGCGGCCCGCCTCGCCCTTGCCACGCAGGCGAAGTTGCTGCCCGCTTTCGATCCCGGGCGGGATATGGACGTCGAGTTCGCCGCCCTCGGGCAGCGTCAGGCGCTCGGTCGCACCCCGCATCGCGTCCAGAAATGGGATGGTGAGGGCGTAATGCCGGTCCCTGCCCCGCCGCGCGCCGCCCGCGCCGCGTGCGCCAAACAATTCGGAGAGAATGTCCCCGAGATCGTCATCGCCGGCGTCGCCGGCGGCATGACGATAGCGGCTGCCGGCGGCGCTTTCGGCGTGCGCGCGATAGGGGCGCGCGCCAGGCGGCGGCCGTTCTTGGCCGGCGGCATCGATTTCGCCACGATCAAAGCGCTCCCGCGCCGCAGGATCGGAGAGCAGGGCATGAGCGGCGTTGATCGCCTTAAAGCGCGCTTCGGCGCCGGGATCGCCGGGGTTGAGATCGGGGTGAGACGATTTGGCGAGCTTGAGGAAGGCGCTGCGGATCTGTTTTTCCGTCGCGTCACGCGGCACGCCCAGGATTTGATAGGGGTCGTCAGCCAATGGCGCTCTCCCGCCGTGAGTTTGGACATCCCTGATATAGCCGCAAACCGCGCCCCACCGGAGGGGGGCGAAAAAAAATCGCACCCGGCCGCATCCACTGCCGCCGCTCGCCGGTATCGGTGACAGCGGCCGCCATGGCCGCACGCTCACCAACAACAGGAGACAGTCGATGAAACGAATGATCGCGCTTTCTTTGGGAACGGCTCTGGCGTTCGCCGCCGGCGGGGCCTGGGCGGCGCAGGACAGCGTCGTCATGGTCGGCGGCCAGGCGATGTATCCCTCGAAAACGATCGTGATGAACGCAGTCAATTCCGCCGACCACACGACGCTGGTCGCGGCGGTGAAGGCGGCGGGCCTGGTGGATGCGTTGAACGGCAAAGGCCCGCTCACGGTTTTCGCCCCGACCAACGAAGCGTTCAATGATCTCCCCGCGGGGACGGTCGCAACCCTGGTCAAGCCCGAGAATAAGGCGACGCTGACCAAGATTCTGACCTATCACGTGGTCGCCGGCGATTACAGCTCGACCGCGCTCCGCAAGCTGATCCTCGCCGGCAACGGCATGGCGACGCTGAAAACGCTCGAGGGCGGCACCCTCACCTTCATGATGAATGGCTCGCAGAACATCGTCATGAAGGACGAGAAGGGCAACGTCGCCGATATCACCATCTATGACGTCAAACAGGCGAACGGCGTCATCCACGTCGTCGACAAGGTGCTGATGCCGAATTGAGTTTTCTCCCCCTCTTGGCACGCGACACCCGGGAAAGCGCGGCTTTCCCGGGTTTTTCGTATCGGCGCGGCGCTAATCGATGACGGCGAGGGTGCCGGCATAGAGCACCGGGCCGGTCGGCGCGCCGGTCGGCGAGCCGCCGCTCGGCTCGAGGCTGATCATAAGCTGGGTCGCAGGCCCCGCACCCTCGGCCCGCACCACCCGGGTGCCCTGCGCCGGCAACACCCCGAGCGAGCGCGGCCGCGTCTCCCCCGCCGGCAATTCCCAGAGTTCGAGACTGCGATCAGCGGCGACGCTGAGCGGTGCCGCGCTGGTGATGGCGATCTCGCCGTTGCCGATCATCATTGCCATGAAGACCGGCCCCTGGCCGCTCGCCGGCATCAAGGTGGCGACAGCGCGGGGGGCATGAGCGGGCGGCGTGCGCCAAAGAAGGAGGCCGGCGAAGGCGGCGGCGAGCGCCAGGGCGACGGCGGTGCTCGCCTGCCAGAGGCGAAGCCGGCGGCGAATCTGCACGGCGGCGAGATCGCCCCATTGCGGCGGCAAGGATTCGGCGATCCGCAGCCAAAGTTCGGGTGGCGGCGCAAGCTCGGGGAGCAGTTCGGCCAGCGGCGCGAGCCTTTGCTCCCATGCCCGGATCGCCGCCGCCAGAGCCGGCTCGCGCGCCGCCCGCGCCACCACCGCCGCCGCGGTTTCGGCATCGAGGCAGCCGAGCACATATTCGCCGGCGAGAAGATCGGGATCGTCGTCGCTACCGCTCATGGGTCGAGGCACTTTTTCAGGGCGTGTAGCGCCCGCCGGATCCAGGATTTGATCGTCCCGAGCGGCTGTTTCGTCGCCGCGGCGAGATCCTGGTGCGAAAGCCCGTCGACGAAGGCGCGCAGAATGAGGCGCCGGCGATCTTCCTCAAGCGTTTCGAGGCAGCGCTGCAATGCCTTGCCATCGCTGCTGGCAAGCAAATTGGCGAGAGGGTCTGGCGCCTCGTCCTCGACCTCGGGGACGGTGGCGCCGAGGGTCTCGCGGCCATAGCGGCGGATGAGATCGAGGGCGCGATAGCGCACCAGGCTGAGCAGCCAAGCCTCGGCATGACCACGCGTGCTGTCGAACTGCCCGGCATTCCGCCAGAGTTGCAGGAAGGCGTCCTGCACGGCATCGGCGGCGAGCGCCGATTGTCGAGTGATGCGAAGGGCCACCGCATAGAGCCGGCGCGCCCGGCTATCATAGATTCGGCGAAACGCCGCCCGATCGCCGTGCGCGGTTGCGCGGATCAGCGCGGCGAGATCATCGCCGGGCGGATCGAGAGACGGATAGCCTGGCGTATCGGGCGCCGCGGCGGCGCTGGCAAAGGACATGGCCCAGCCTAGCGGAGGCCGGCGCGCGGCAGCAAGCGGCGTGCCGCGGCGCGCTTGCCGCCTTGGCTGCAAACGTCCGTTACAATAAGGCCATCCCCCTATTGGCGACGACGTGTCATAATGCGATGTCATCGTGGTCATGAAGGACATACGCCCCGGCGCCGGGAGCCGATGCGTCGGGGGCGGGAATTTTTTGGCTACCGGCTGGCGCTCGCCGGTGGCAAGGAGAGATGCGGAGCATGCGCGGTTTGTCGAAGGCGAAATGGGGATTATCGCTCGGTATCGGGCTCCTGATTGCGCACGCTCTGGCGGTGCCGGGGTGGGCCGCCGATCCGGCGCCGGCCAAGCCGGCGAGCGATCTCCCGCCCGGTTATGGCGAGGTGCAGGTCACGGTCATGGGGGTGACGGCGCCGTTCACCGTGTTCGGCATCGTCAAGCGTCTCGGCCAAGTGCCAGGCGTCGACCATGTCTCTTTCAATCTTTTGCATGGCCTGGCCGATGTCAGGGTCAAACCGGGGGCCGTGATCACCGATGACGATCTCCGTCGCGCGGTACGCAATGCGTCCTACACCGCAGGGCCAATCACATGGCTCGCCCGCCCGGCCCCAGCGTCGGCCACCGCCGCAACGAAACCATAACGGCGGGGAGACGCGACGATGCCGGCGAAGAGTTTGGGCTGGGCTTGGTGGCGCGCGCCGCTAACCCTTGGGACGATCGTTGCGATCGTTATCCTCGCTTGCGCGGCGCCGGCGCGGGCCCAGATCACCTTTCCGTCCGCATCACCGATCTCGGCCGGCAATATCGTCATCCGCGCCCAGCCGACGGCGACCGAGGAATCAGGGGGCGTGCAGAGCCTCTATGGCGAGGGCGTCGTTCTCTATGGCGCCTCGCCGGATTTGACCTTCATTCTCGAAAACAAATCCATCGTCTCCAATTCCGCGGAACTCTTCGCCCACGGTCAGATGCAGGAGATGAACGCGACCGGCTTTGGCGATACCGTGCTCGACACCCGCTATATCGTCTATGAAAATGACGGCGTCGGCTCGACTTTCCGCATCGCCCCCTATTTCGGCATCGATATCCCGACCGGCATGCAGAACACCAACGCGTTCGTGCCGCGGGAGTTGCAGCCAGCCTCGGGTGACTGGGGCACCCGCGAGGCCCTGACATCCTCCTGGAACACCTTGTTCTGGAACGCGCAGGCCCTGATCGGCTATCAGAATTATGCCTCTTCGGGCGGCTATCAGGCGGGCGGCGGGCTGCTCGCCGATGCCGCGTTTCACTATCTCGTCTGGCCCGGCGATCTCGATCGCGAGGTGCCGGCGGAAATCTTTGCCTCGCTCGAGGCGAATTACACCCTCTACACCCCGGACCGGTTCCAAGGCGAGAATGTGTCTGGCACCGGCGGGCAGTTACTGACCGTCGATCCCGGTTTCATCTATAGCCGGCCGGACTGGGGTTTCGCCCTGACAGCGCTGCTGCCGGTGCTGCAGCAAACCCGCGGAATCGGCGGCGCGCGCTATGATTACGGGTTCGAAGCCGCGTTTCGCATCAACTTCTTCACCTACCATCACTGGTAAGGATCTCTTCGTGCCGAACGCTGTCGGCAGCGTGAGGCAAGGGCGCCTCGCCCCGGCAAATGCGTTGCGTCGCGGCTGCACCAGCGCGGCCGCTGCGCGCCGCAAACGGGCTTGGCGACGGCGGCGCATTGCGGCAGAACGGCAAGAACAAGAAAAGGAGATCAGCCATGTCCTCCGCCCCTGATCCGCTGCGCCATTTCGAGACGTGGCTCGCCGAGGCAAGCGCGGGTGAGCCGAACGATCCCAATGCGATGACGCTGGCGACGGCGAGCAAAGCCGGCCGGCCCTCGGCGCGGATGGTGCTGCTCAAGGAGGCGGACCCGCGCGGCTTCGTTTTTTATACCAACCTCGAGAGCCGAAAAAGCCTTGAACTCATAGAAAACCCGCGGGCCGCGCTGCTCTTTCACTGGAAGAGCCTGCGCCGTCAGGTGCGCATCGAGGGCGCCGTCGTCCCGGTCGCGCCGGAGGAGGCGGACGCCTATTTCGCGACCCGCCCGGCGCTGTCGCGGCTCGGCGCCTGGGCCTCGGATCAGTCCCGCCCGCTGCCCGATCGCGCGGTGCTCGAGGCACGGCTGGAAGCGGCGAAAGCGCGTTTCCCCGACGACGCGGCGATCCCGCGCCCGGGGCACTGGTCGGGCTGGCGGCTGGTCCCAGATTACTATGAATTCTGGCAGGATATGCCGTTTCGCCTGCACCGGCGCGAGGTTTATACCCAGAGCGGCACCGGTTGGGAGATCAGTCAGCTTTATCCCTAGCCCGCGCCGGCATCGCCCGCTAACCTCCGCCGTCGTGCTTTTTTCCCATCCGGCTCGGCTGCTGTTATCATGGTCGCGATGCGTGAGTATGGGAGGCTTCGGAGATGGCCATTCGCAAAATCCTGCTGCCCCTGACTGGCGCCGATTCCGGCGCGGGCGAGGCCGCGCTGGCCACAGCGCTTCTCGTGGCACAGCTCTGGCGGGCGCATGTGCTGGCGCTGCATGTCCGGGTCGATAGCCGCGATGTCGCGCCGCTCGCCGGCGAAGGGCTGTCGGGCGCGATGATCGAGGAGATGATGACGGCGACCGAGCGCGAGGCGACCGAACGGGCGCGCAAGATCCACGCCATGTTCGATCGCTTCGTCAGCGCGCACGGCGTTGCGGTTGCTGAGGCGCGCGCCGGCGCGGATACGGCGACGGCCCATTTCGCCGCGATCACCGGGCGCGAGGAGGATCTGGTGGCGCAGCAGGCGCGGCTCGCCGATCTCACCGTGGTGCCGTCGCCGCGCCAGGATGGCGATGCCTCATCGTCCGATGCACTGCACGCGGTTTTGTTCGACAGCGGTCGGCCGGTGCTGATCGCGCCGCAAACCGCGCCGACCGCGATCGGGCAGCGGATCTGCCTCGCCTGGAACGGTACCGCCGAAAGCGCTGCCGCCGTGCAAGCCGCGCTCCCCTGGCTGCAACGCGCCGCCGCGGTGCGTATCCTCTCGGCGCAGGAATATCAGCGGCGTGGGCCGGGCGCCTCCGATCTCGCCGAGTATCTCGCCCTCCATAACATCAAAGCCGATCTCTCGACCTTCCAACCGGTCGAGCGCGATGTCGGCGCTGGCATCCTCGCCGCTTGCCGCGCCTTTGCCGCCGACTTCCTGGTGATGGGGGCTTACTCGCATTCGCGGCTGCGCCAGCTCATTCTCGGTGGCGTCACCCGCCACGTCCTCGAGCACGCCGAGCTGCCGGTGATGATGAACCGCTAAACCGCGTCATGAACCAGACCGAGACCGCTGCCATGAGTGATGCCGCGACGGCGGCGGCACTGCGCGCCTATGTCAAGCTTTTTCGCGCCAGTCGCGCCATTCTCGCCCGTGTCGAACCCGGCTTGGCCGCGCACGGCCTGACCGCGACCCAGCTCGGCGTGCTCGAGGTGATTTGGCATCAGGGGCCGCTGACCCAAGGCGAGCTTGGCCGCAAGGTGCTGACCAGCGCTGGCAATATGACCGACGTCGTCGATAAGCTCTCAAACCGTGGTCTGGTGCGGCGGGTGCGCGACCTTGCCGATCGGCGGCATGTGCGGGTGGAACTCACGGGATGCGGGCGCGATCTCATCGCCGCCGTCTTCCCGCGTCATGCCCAAGACATCACCCGCGCCATGAGTGGGCTTTCGCCCTGCGAGCTGGAGCTGCTCGGAACCCTGCTTCGCCAGCTCGGCCGGCACGCCGCCGGCGAGGAAGCAGCGCCGGGCCGCGCCACCGCCGATGCGGCATCTAGCCCCGCGTCATCCGCCCGCACGACGCCGAGCGACGTGGTTAGTCGCTGAGGATCGCCGCGAGGTCGCGGAAGCCCTCCTCGATCGTCACCCGCTCCTCGCGCGTCTGGGCGAGGAGGGTTTCGATCGCGCGGCCCTTCTCCAGGATGCGGTCGAATTCGCCGTTGCGTCCGGCCTCGTAGACGCCCATTTCCAAAAGCCGGGTCAGCTCGGCATAGCGGGCGAGGATGGCGCGGCCGCGTTGCGCCAACGCCATTTCGGCGGGCGGCGTCGCTTGCGCCATGGTGCGCGAGAGTGAGCGCGCGACGTCAACCGGCGGATAGCGCCCGCCCTCGGCGATCCGCCGGTCGAGCACGATATGGCCATCGAGAATGCCGCGCACCGCGTCGGCGATCGGCTCGTCATGATCGTCACCATCGACAAGGACGGTGAAAATCCCGGTGATGAAGCCGGCCTCGCCCGCTTCAGTCTCGACGCCCGGGCCGGCGCGTTCGAGCAGCCGGGGCAGTTCGGTGAACACGCTCGCCGGATAGCCGCGCGCCGCCGGAAATTCGCCCGAGGAGAGGGCAATCTCGCGTAACGACTGGCAATAGCGGGTGACGCTGTCCATCACTAGCAGCACCGATCGCCCCTCGTCGCGGAAATGCTCGGCGATCGCCATCGCGGCATGAGCGGATTCGCGGCGCGCGAGCGGCGGCGCGTCGGAGGTCGCGACGACGACGACGCTTTGGCGCATTTTTTCGGCGCCGAGATGCTCTTCGATGAATTCGCGCACTTCCCGCCCGCGCTCGCCGATCAGCGCCAGCACCACGACATCGCATTCGGTATGGCGGGCGATCATCGAAAGCAGCGTCGATTTGCCGACACCGCTGGCGGCAAACAGGCCGAGGCGCTGGCCGAGGGAGGCGGTGGCGAAGCAGTTGAGAACGCGCACCCCGAGATCGAGCCGGCCGCCGAGCCGCGCCCGCGCGGTCGCCGGCGGTGGCGGCGCGCGGAGCAGCCGGCGACGCGGGCCGGCGGGCAGGTAGCCTTTGCCGTCGAGCGGCGCCCCGAACGGGTCGATCACCCGCCCGAGCCAGCCATCGGAGACGAAAAGCCCGCCGCGATCGGCGAATGGTTCCGCCTCGCCGCTGGCGAGCGCCCGCGCGCTGGCCTCGATCCGCGCTTCCATCCCGGCGCGGATGCGCTCGGTATGGCCGAGCGTCATTGCTGTCTGACTGGTGTCGGAAAATCCCAGAATCTCGGCGGGGATGGGGCGCTCGCCGGCGCCGTGGATGGTGACGCGCTGGCCAATGGCGGCGTGGTGAGAGAGCCCGGCGATCTCGACCGCAAGGCCGGAAACCCCCCGCACCTGGCCGGCAACCATCGCAACCGGCAGGTCGGCGAGCATTTCGTTGATTTGCCCGAGGGAAGCAAGGAAATCACTGCGCATACGGCGATCATGCCGGCGAGATCTTACCAGACGATAAAGAGGTATCGCGGATGCGGCCCGCGCACAAAAGGGGGTTTGCACCCGCTCTCCCCTCGGCTATAGGAGCCGAGCCGTTCCCGGATAGCTCAGTCGGTAGAGCAAGCGGCTGTTAACCGCTGGGTCGTAGGTTCGAGTCCTACTCCGGGA
>NZ_JBMFWJ010000062.1:0-12758 GCF_049965395.1 Acidibrevibacterium sp. | reverse complement strand
GTTTGCGGAAATCGCGATCGTTCAGCATGCCAACAAGATAGCTCAGGTCAAGGCAAACTGCTACCTATTTGTGTGCCGGATTAGTAACAAGCGGCGAAGCGCCGCGATTGATCCGCCGCGAGTCGGTTCCGGCAAAGCCAGCATCCCCGGCGCTCGCCGAAACCGGCATGGCGGCTCTGAAACGATGCGCCAGCCGGCGACATCGATCTCGATCGCCCGCCACGAATCGTTGCAGAAATCGAGGTATAAGCGGCCATCATGCTCGCCGACGCGAAGGAAGATCAGCGGCTCCGGCACGTCATAGTGCGAGTGCGCTTCGATCAGCGCCAACGCTGCCACCATCGACTCAGCATTGGCCGCGCCGCCATGGCGCTCATAGAAGGCGCGGCCGAGCCAGCGTCGAAATCCCCGCTTTTGACGGGCCATGTTTCGCGCCGCCCGGCGATCCGGATATCGGCAAAGGCCGTGCCGTCCGAGACGTGGAAAAGCTCGCAATCGCCCGCAATCACGATCAGAAAATCGGCTTCAGTCTGGCGCCGGCCTTCATCACCCGCCGCCGTGCAGATCATTGGATCGAGCGCGCCGACGCGGACGCCGGCCCGCTTGAGTTCGGCGCGCATCGCTTCGAAGCGTCCGCGATCGGCGACGCGCAATTCGGCAAGGGATTCGAGCACGTCGGTCGAGAAAGCGATTGCCGGATCGCGTTTTGCGCGGGCAGCGAGATCGGCGAGCGGATCAGGCGGTGCGTCGGCCATCGTGAACGCCGGCGATCGTCACGCTGAGAATTCCCGCCGGCAGCGCCAGCGATCGCGCCATATTGCCGGCGCTGATAGCCGCCTATGCCGGCTTGCCCAGGACCGCGCCAGCGGCGGCGGCGCTTTCGACGCGTTTGCCGATCACGAGGTCAACGCTGCAATCTTACAAACGCGCGGCCCCGCCGGCGATCACGCCAAGCGATGCCTTCACGGGTTCGATATCGGCTTTCGTTCCGTCCGGTTTCAGGAGAACCCTTTGCAGGCCTGCAAAACTGCCATCCCCTCCGGGGACTGCGGCGAGCAGCGCAATGCGGCGGCCGGCGGCGGCGCGTAGCACGGCGGCGAGAACCGGCGCGACGAGAGATGATGCTGGTGAGTGAGGGTCGTCTTGCCGCGGTGCTCGACAGTGGTCTCGATCATGCCGAAGCAATCCATGTCGGGCAGCAGGACGGGCTCGCAGCAGGCTGATTTTGGGCAGCGCAGCCACGCCAGCGCATGGCCCCCGGATCCAGCAGCCGGAAGACGCGCGAGAAGGTGTCGTGGCGCCGAACCCCGTTCTCCAAGCGGAGAAACTCGCGAAACAGATCCTCCCGGTCGACCGCAAAGTCGGCAAAATCCGAGCAGCTCTCCGCTCCGCAGATCGTTGCCGTCAGCGCAATCGTCAAGCTCTCCAGAAGATCGTGCTACTTGGCATTGCCAATAGGCGGATCCGCCAGCGCAGAAAACGCATCCTCAACCCACGACATCCTTCGCCCCCCTCGAAATCAATCGAGCCCCCTAAAGAATCCCTCTCAGCCTTCCGCGCTACCCACTTTTTTCAAATGCGATTCCCCTGCCTCACCCCCACCCCGGTCACGCCGGGAAATGGCGCCCGAGAAAATCGACCAGCGCCGCGCTGACCTCGGCGGCGCGTTCTTGCTGCACCCAATGCCCAGCGCCGGGAAGCAGGAGGGTTCGGGTCAGCCCCGGCACATTTTCCGCCAATGTCGCCAAGGCGCGCGCGCCCATCGGTCCTGCAATGACGGCATCGTGGTCGCCGGCGAGGAAGAGCGCCGGCTGGTGGATTTTCGCGCCCTGCCAAGGTGCCGTCAGCTCCCAGTTGCGGTCAAGGTTGCGATACCAGTTGAGGCCGCCGTGAAATCCAGTGCGGCGATAGGTTGCGACGAAAGCGGCGAAGGTTTCCGCATCCAGCCAGGGTGGTGGCGCCCCCGGGTCGGGCAGTTTCGTCAGAAACCCGCCGCCTTCCGGAATGTCGAGCGCGCTCGCCGCGGCCGCCGCGTCGGCGCGGGCGCCGGTTGCGAACAATCGGCGGAAGGTCGCCTCCGGATCGCGCGCGAATTCGGCCTCGGCCAACCCCTCGGCCTGAAAATGAAACCAGTAAAACCGCGTCATCCCGGCCTCACGCAGCATGGCGAGCGGCGGCGCTGGGCCGCGCGCGCGGAACGGGACGCTGAGGGCGGCGATCGCGGGAAACAGATCGGGGCGGAACAGCGCCGCCTGCCAGGCGATCTGCGCCCCCCAATCATGGCCGATGATCGCAGCCCGCGCGGCGCCCAGGGCGCCCGCCAGCGCCACCATGTCCCCCGTGAGGTGGAAAATGCTGTAGGCGGCGCTCTCCGCCGGCGCCGAACTCTCGCCATAGCCGCGCATGTCGGGTGCTGCGACGCGGTAGCCGGCCGCGGCCAGGGCCGCGATCTGATGGCGCCAGGAGAGCGCGAGTTCGGGAAAGCCGTGGCACAGGATGACGAGCGGCGCATCCTCGGCGCCCGCTTCGAGAACCGAGAGCGTAATGCCATTGACCGCATGGGTCCGGCGGGTGGGGGGCACGGCCATCGCAAGCCTCCTCGCGGGGTTTTCCGGGTGATTTCGGGGCTGCGGAGAGTTGCGGCGCAAGCCCAGGCGGCGCATTCTACGCCGCTTTCACGACCCGCGCCATCATCGGCGCGCGCGCCCGCAGCCCGAGGAGAGACTTGAAGATGCTCGAAAAACGCTGGGACAAGAGCCGCCTGCCGTCGCGGCATGTGTCCGTCGGCCCCGATCGCGCCCCGCATCGCAGCTATTATTACGCCATGGGGCTGACCGAGGAAGAGATCGAGCAGCCCTTGGTCGGTGTCGCCACCTGCTGGAACGAGGCCGCGCCGTGCAACATCGCGCTCTCGCGCCAGGCGCAGTCGGTCAAGCGCGGCGTTGCCGAAGCCCGCGGCACCCCGCGCGAATTCACGACGATCACCGTGACCGACGGCATCGCCATGGGCCATCAGGGGATGAAATCCTCGCTGGTCTCGCGCGAGATCATCGCCGATTCGGTGGAAGTCACCATGCGCGGGCATTGCTATGACGCGCTGGTCGGCCTCGCCGGCTGCGATAAATCGCTGCCCGGCATGATGATGGCGATGCTCCGGCTCAATGTCCCGAGCGTGTTCATGTATGGCGGCTCGATCCTGCCGGGCCGCTATAAGGGGCGGGACGTCACCGTCGTCGATGTCTTCGAGGCGGTCGGCCAACACGCCGCCGGCAAGATGACGGATGAGGAGCTGCACGAGCTGGAATGCGTCGCTTGCCCCTCGGCCGGGGCGTGCGGCGGGCAATTCACCGCCAACACCATGGCGATGGTGAGCGAGGTGATGGGGCTCGCGCTTCCCGGCTCGGCCGGCGCGCCGGCGCCCTATGAGGAGCGCGACCGTTTCGGTTTCGAATCAGGCCGCGCGGTGATGGCGCTGCTCGAGCGCAATCTCCGCCCGCGCGACATCGTGACGCGCAAAGCCCTCGAAAACGCCGCCGTTGCCGTCGGCGCCACCGGCGGCTCGACCAATGCCGGCCTCCATCTGCCGGCGATCGCGCATGAGGCCGGTATTCGCTTCACCATGGATGATGTCGTCGCGATCATGCGGCGCACGCCTTATATCGCCGATCTCAAGCCGGGCGGGAAATATGTCGCCCTCGATGTCCATCGCATCGGCGGCATTCCGGTGATCATGAAGGCGCTGCTCGATGCCGGCCTGCTGCATGGCGACTGCATCACCGTCACCGGCAAGACGCTCGCCGAAAACCTCAAAGACGTGGTCTTCCCGACCGATCAGGACGTGGTCTATCCGGTGAGCCGGGCGATTTCGCCGACCGGCGGCGTGGTTGGTCTGCGCGGCAATCTCGCTCCGGAGGGCGCGATCGTGAAGGTCGCCGGGCTCGCAGCGCAGCGTTTCGAGGGCACGGCGCTCTGCTTCGATTGCGAGGAGGACGCCTTCGCCGCCGTCCAGGCCCGCGCCTACAAAGCGGGCGATGTCATCGTCATCCGCTATGAGGGGCCGAAGGGCGGGCCCGGCATGCGCGAGATGCTCTCCACCACCTCCGCGATCTACGGCCAGGGCATGGGCGAGCAGGTGGCGTTGATCACCGATGGCCGCTTTTCCGGCGGCACGCGCGGCTTCTGTGTCGGCCATGTCGGGCCGGAGGCGGCGGTGGGCGGCCCGATCGCGCTTTTGCGCAACGGCGATCGCATCACCATCGACGCCATTGCCGGCACCATCGAGGTCGCGCTGTCGGACGCTGAACTCGCCGAGCGCCGCAAGGCCTGGAAACCACGGCCGACCGATTACAACGCCGGGGCACTCTGGAAATACGCCCAGCTCGTCGGCCCCGCCCATCTCGGCGCCCTAACCCATCCCGGCGGGGCAGCGGAGACGCATTGCTACGCCGATCAGTGACAGCGAAGAGTCGTTCTTTTTTGAAAAAAAGAACCAAAAAACTTTTCCCGTTGGGCAGTGCCTACGGCACTGCCCGCACCGCGGAAGTTGCCGCTCCGAGAAACCGGGATAAAAGTCTTTTTGCTTCTTTTTCTTCAGAAAAAGAAGCTTCTTCCCGAATTTGTCTAAAAAATCGCGCGAGGAACTTCAATGGCCCTCACAGATCTTTGCTCGGCGAATCAACATGTTGATTTTGTTTGTAAAAACCCGGACAACATAAAGAAGATTATTTTAAATAAATATGACAAAAATGAATACGAACAATGCAAAAGACACGGAAGTATCGTTAGAGAAGTGATCATTTCTGTTGAGGACTTCAGAGATGCGTCTGTCAAATAAAATTATTCAAGCAAACTTATTGAGTGAATTTTTATTCGTTTATATTCTTTGAGGCAGGCGCCGATGTCGCGTATCGCCTATGTCAATGGCCGCTATCTGCCCCATCGTGAGGCGGCGGTTTCGATCGAGGATCGCGGCTATCAGTTCGCCGATGGAGTGTATGAGGTTATTCCGGTGCTGGCTGGGCGGCTGATCGACGAGGGCCTGCATCTCGATCGCCTGGCGCGGAGCCTTGGCGAGATCAGGATCGCGCCGCCGATGACGCGCGCGGCGCTTGGTGTCGTTTTGCGCGAGGTCGTGCGGCGGAACCGGGTCGCGGATGGGATGGTTTATCTTCAGGTGACGCGCGGCGTTGCGCGGCGTGAGCATCCGTTTCCGCTGCCCGGCGTGAAACCTGCCCTCGTCGTCACCGCCCGGCGCGGCGCGCGGGTTCCGGAGGCACCCGATGGCTGGGGCATCGCCGCCATCACCCGGCCCGATGAGCGCTGGGCGCGTTGTGATATCAAGACGATCGGCCTCCTGCCCAATGTGCTGGCGCGGCAGGCGGCGCGCGAGGCGGGCGCCTATGAAGCGGTGCTGATCGATGGCGCCGGGAATGTCACGGAAGGGGCGGCGGCGAATGTCTGGATCGTCGATGCCGCCGGCGTTCTGCGCACCCGCGCCCTCGGCCCCGCGATCCTGCCCGGCTGCACCCGCGCCGCGCTGATCGGGCTTTTGGGCGAGGAAAACATCGTTTTCGAGGAGCGCGGCTTCTCGCTCGATGACCTCCGCGCCGCGCGCGAGGCCTTTCTCACCAGTGCCACGAGCTTCGTCCGTCCGCTGCTCCGCCTCGATGGCGCGCCCATCGGCGATGGCGAAGTGGGCCCGGTGACGCGGCGCCTGTTCGCGCTGCTCGCCACCCATGTCGCGGGGACGCGCAACCATGCCGAGCCCTGAGCCCGTACCCCCTCCAGAAATCTTGCTCTATGACTGGGACAACACGCTGGTCGATGGCTGGGCCGGGATCACCGCGGCGCTGAACGCGGTGTTCGTCGCTTTCGGGCGCCCGCTCTGGCGCGCCGACGAAACCCGGGCGCGGGTGCGGGTCTCGCTCGCCGAGAGCTTCCCGGCGATGTTCGGCGACGATTGGCCGCGCGCGCGCGACATTTTCTACACGACCTTGCGCGGCGAGCATCTTCGCCATTTGCGTCTGATGCCCGGCGTGGAAGCACTCCTGGCAGCCGGGGGACGCTGGCCGCAAGGGGTGGTCTCGAACAAGGCCGGGGCGTTCCTGCGCGCCGAGGTCGCGCATCTCGGCTGGGATGGGCATTTTCGCGCGGTCATCGGCGCGGGCGACGCGGCGGCCGATAAGCCGGATCCGGCGCCGCTCCATCTCGCCTTGCGCAAGATGGGGGCAGAAGTCGGGCCGCACGTGTGGTATATCGGCGATACCGCGCTTGATATGCAGGCGGCGCGGGCTGCCGGCTGTCGGCCCGTGCTGCTCGGCGATGCGAGCCACGACGGCGGCATCGCCCGCGCAGCACCCGAGCTTCAGTTCGCGGACGGCCTTGCGCTGGCCGCGTATCTGACGGCCGCTTGAGACGTCGCTTAGCGGCGGCGATGGCGTGCGCGGGATGTTGTCGTTGCCGGTTGCGATGCTAAATAAAGGGCGTGCGGGGCTTGAGCTGCGGCGGGCTGGCGTGGATCGCCTGCGGTCGGAGCCAAAAAAACGAAGAAGGATGATATCGTGGCCAACGAGAAATCGCAGAATGTTCAGGATGTTTTTCTGAACCACGTGCGCAAGAACAAGACGCCGGTGACCGTGTTTCTGGTCAATGGCGTGAAGCTCCAGGGTATTATCACCTGGTTCGACAATTTTTCCGTTCTCCTCCGCCGCGATGGCCATACCCAGCTGGTGTATAAGCATGCGATCAGCACGGTCATGCCGAGTGGCCCGATCCAGCTGTTTGACGGCCCCAAGGTCGAAGCCGGGGCAGCAATCGGGCGGGAGGCAGCGCCGGCCGGTGACGTCTGACACCAGGCCGGACAGCCTTGCCGCTGGTATGATCTGCTTGCGGCGCAGGGCGTGAGCGGCGGGGGGCCGGTTCGTGCCGCCGTGATCCTCCCCTGGGATCGGGAGGATCGCGCCAGCGCCGCCCGCGCCGCCGAGGCGCGGTTGACCGAGGCCGCCAATCTCGCCGCCGCGATCGGCCTCGTCGTCGTCCATTCCGCCATCCTGCCGCTCCGCGCCGTGCGCCCGTCAACCCTGCTCGGCCCCGGGCAGATCGAACTCGTCGCCCAGGCGATCGCCGGCCAGTCGGTCACGGTGATCATCGTCGATAGCGCGCTGAGCCCGGTGCAGCAGCGCAATCTCGAGCGCGCCTGGGGTTGCAAGGTGATCGACCGCACCGGCCTGATCCTCGATATTTTCGGCGAGCGCGCGGCCACCCGCGAGGGCGCGCTGCAGGTCGAACTCGCCCATCTCGAATATCAACGCAGCCGTCTTGTCCGCTCCTGGACCCATCTCGAGCGCCAACGCGGCGGCTTCGGCTTCTTGGGCGGCCCCGGTGAGACCCAGATCGAGGCCGACCGCCGGCTGATCGGCGAGCGCATCGTGCGGCTCAAGCGTGATCTCGACCAGGTGCGCCGCACCCGCGGCCTCCATCGCGCGGCGCGCCGGCGGGTGCCGTTTCCGGTCGTCGCCCTGGTCGGCTACACCAATGCCGGCAAATCGACGCTGTTCAACGCCATGACCGGGGCAGCGGTTGAGGCGCGCGATCAGGTCTTTGCGACCCTCGATCCGACGATGCGCGCGCTGCGCCTCGCCTCCGGGCGGCGGGTGATTTTGTCCGATACCGTCGGTTTCATCAGCGAACTGCCGACCGAACTGGTCGCCGCCTTCCGCGCGACCCTGGAGGAGGTGGCCGAGGCCGAAATCATTCTCCATATCCGCGACGCCGCCCACCCCGACACGCTGGCCCAGCGCGCCGATGTGCTCGCGGTGCTCGCCGGCATGGCAGCAGACGGCATGCTGGAGGCGGACTGGCACCGCCGGGTGATCGAGGTCGAGAACAAGGCAGATCTTCTCGCAGACAGCGTGCCGCCGCGCGCCGGCGCAGTCCGCGTCTCGGCGATCACCGGCGCCGGCATTGCCGATCTCGAGGCGGCGATCGATCGCCGGATCACGGCCGGGATGGAGGAGGCGGAATACGCCCTTCCGCCCCAGGATGGCGCGCGCATCGCCTGGCTCTATCAGCATGGCGAGGTGATCGGCCGCACCGATGGCGAAGGCGCGATCCGGCTCCGTGTGCGCCTCCTGCCCGCCGATCGCGCCCGCTTCGAAAAAGGTCCGTAACCTCGCCTGGCGCCGACCGCGGGTAATGAGAGCCGTCAGAGTGCGGCGAGCGCGGCAGCGCAAACCGCGCCGCCGAGCACGACGAGCCAGGGCGGGACGCGCCAAAAAACGAGGGCGAGGAAGGCGGCGAGCGCGAGCGCGAAGTCGCGCGGCCCTTGGATCGTGCCGGTCCAGACCGGGGTATAGAGGGCCGCGAGCAAAACCCCGACGACGGCGGCGTTGACCCCACGGAACGCCGCGCGCACGGCGATGTTTCGCCGCAATGCGTCCCAGAACGGCAGAATTCCGATGAGCAGCAGAAAAGACGGCGCATAGATCGCAACCAGCGCGATCATCCCGCCGAGCGGGCCATGCGGCGCCGGGCGCATCACCGCGCCGAGATAGGCGGCAAAGGTGAAAAGCGGCCCGGGCACCGCCTGCGCCGCACCATAGCCGGCAAGAAACGCGTCATTATCCACCCAGCCGGGCGATACCACCGCCGCTTGCAGAAGCGGCAGGACGACATGGCCGCCACCGAAAACAAGGGCGCCGGCGCGGTAAAACGCCGCGATCAGGGCGAGGAGATGGCTTTCGTGCGCGAGGAACGGCAAGCCGAGCAAAAGGGCGGCGAACGCCACCAGAGCAGGGGCGGCGAAGGCGCGCGAAAGCGCGATGCCGAGTTCGCCCGCCGGCGCCGCCAGCGGCTCGCGCAAGGCACCCCAGCCGATCGCAGCGCCGAGCGCGATCGCCCCGATTTGCCCCGGTGCACCGGGCAGGGCGAGCGCCAGGATCGCGCTCGCCACCGCGAGTGTTGCGCGCGGCCGGTCCGGGCAGAGCGTGCGCGCCATCCCCCACACCGCTTGCGCGACCACCGCGACCGCGACGATGCGCAGCCCGGCGAGCCAAGCGGCATCGCGCATCGCGCCGATCGCGCCGAGCCCCAAGGCAAAGGCGATCAGGACGACGGCGGAGGGCAGGCTGAAGCCGAGCCAAGCGGCGATGCCACCGGGTAGGCCGGCACGCAGGATGCCAAGGCTCACCGCGACCTGGCTGCTCGCCGGGCCGGGGAGGAATTGGCAAAGTGCGACGAGATCGGCATAATGCGCTTCATCGAGCCAGCGGCGGCGGTCGACGAATTCGGCGCGGAAATAGCCGAGATGGGCGATCGGGCCGCCGAAGCTCGTGCACCCGAGCCGCAGGAACACCCGCAAAACCTCGCCGATCCCGCCGGGGTTGGCGGCGTCTCCGGTGTTTGCCCTTGTCTCAGCGCTCATGCCGTTAAGGTTCCTTTTTGGTGTGATCTTAACTTTACATCGCCTATACTGCGTGCGCGGCCGGCGCCAGGAAAGGGAAGATTCCCATGGGCGATGAGGAATTTCAACGACTTCGCAAACTTTATGACTACGCGGTTCTGGACACTGAGCCAGAACCCAATTTCGATCGGCTGGCGTGGATCGCGGCGCGGGTGTTCAAAACCCCGATCGCGACCTTGAGCCTCGCCGACGCCGAACGTCACTGGTTCAAGGCGCGGGTCGGCGTCGAAGGGCGCGAGATGCCGCGGCGGATGTCGTTTTGCAACGAGACGATCAGCGGTGATCATGTGTTCGTGGTCGCGGATGCGGGGGCGGATGCCCGCTTTGCCGCCGCCCCGGTGGTCGCGGCGGCGCCGTTCGTGCGGTTTTATGCCGGCGCGCCGTTGATTGCCCCGGGCGGGTTGCGGGTCGGCAGCCTCTGCGTCCTCGACACCAAACCGCGCGATGATTTCACCGCCCATGAGGCCGACATCCTCCGCAATCTCGCCGGCACCGCGATCGAATTGCTCGAGGCCCGCTCGCGCCATTCGGAACTTGCGCGGCGGACCGAGGAAATCGCCCTGCTCGCCCGCCAGGATCCGCTCACCGGCCTCGCCAATCGCCGCTCGTTCCACGAGCGCCTCACGGCGGCGATCGAGAGCGCGCGACCGGGGCGGCAGATCGCGGCGTTCTGCCTCGATCTCGACCATTTCAAGGAGGTTAATGACACTCTCGGCCATGCCGCTGGCGATCTCTTGCTGCAGGAGGTGGCAACTCGGATCAACGCCGAGATCCGCGAGACCGATACCGTCGCCCGGCTCGGCGGCGATGAATTCGCCATCCTTGTGCCCGATTGCCGCAGCCGTGAGCAAGCGCTCGCGCTCGCGGAACGGCTGATCGCGGCGGTGTGTGGCACCTATGTGCCAGAGGGGCGGCGGGTTCCGGTTGCGATTAGCGTCGGCTGCGCGCTCAGCGGCGATGGGATCGGCGCCGGCGATCTTTTGCGCAACGCCGATGCCGCACTCTATCATGCCAAAGCCGCCGGCCGGCATTGCTGGCGGCTGTTCGACCCGGCAACGCTTGCTTGGCCAGTCGCCGAGGATGGCGGGGTGCTCGCGAGGTGAGCGGCGTGGCATGCAGCGAGGCGTGCCCGCGAGCGCCGCCATCGGTCTGGTGAGGGAGTGAGATGGGAATGACGCAAGCCGGCGAAGCGATGATGGCGCGGCTGGCGACGCTTGCGGGCATCGCGCCCTCGTATCGCGATACCGAGGGGCGATGCCGTCCGCTCACGCCCGCCAATCGCGCCGGTATTTTGCGCGCGCTCGGCTTCGATCCCGACACACCCGGCGCGGTGCGTGATGCGGTGGCGGCGCTCGAGCAGGCGCCCTGGCGGGCGATGCTGGCGCCGCTAGTGGTGCTTGCGCCCCCCGGCGCGGCGCCGGAAATCTCCGTGGTGGTCGCGGCGCCGACGCGTTCGGAGACGCTGCGCTGGCGGATCGCGCTCGAAGATGGCGCAAGGCGCGAGGGAAGTGTGGCGCTCGCCGATCTCGCTATCCGCGAAGATGCCGCCGAGATGGGCCGGGTCAATCTGGCATTGCCACTGCCGGCCGATCTGCCGCCCGGCTATCATCATTTGGAAATCACGGCAGGGGCCGCCTGCGCGAGCACACGCCTCGCACAGCCCCCGGCCCGCGCCTGGCTTCCCGGCTGGTTCGGCGAAGGGGCGCGGCGATGGGGCATCAGCACCGCGCTCTTTAGCCTCTGGTCGCGGCGGAGCTGGGGGATTGGCGATTACGGCGATCTCGCGGCGCTGGCGGCGCTGGGGCGGCAATGGGGGGCCGAAATGCTCGGCATCAATCCCGTGCACGCGCCGATGCCGGGGCCGGACGCCGATCCCAACCCATACCGCCCCTCCAGCCGCCATTTTCTCAATCCGCTGCATCTCGATCTCACGGCGCTCGGGATCGCCTCACCCGGCCCATGGCCGGCGCCGGCGGCGGGCGTTGACGCTGTTGACTATGCTGAGGTCCATCAGCGCAAACACGCCGCCCTCATCGCGCATTTTCGCACCGGCGCGTGGGATGGCGCGGGGTTTGCTGCCTTTCGCGCCGCAGGCGGCGTCGCGCTGGCGCGTTTTGCACTTTTCAACACGCTCGCCGAGCATTTCGCCCCGCGCCCCTGGCGGGACTGGCCAGCCGCGCTCCGCCACCCCGAGGCCCCCGGCATCGCCGCGTTTTGCCACGAAAATGCCGAGCGCATCACCTATCACGCCTGGCTGCAATGGCTCGCCGAGGGGCAGATGGCGCGGGCCGGCCAAGCCGGCGCCGGGCTCTATCGCGATCTTGCGGTCGGTGTCGATCCCGATGGGGCGGAGGTCTGGGCCGATCCCGGCCAGTTCCTCGCCGGGGCGCGGATTGGCGCGCCGCCCGACGCCTTCACCCCTGACGGGCAGGATTGGGGTCTGCCGCCACCCGACCCGCGCGCCCTCACGGCCTCGGGCTATGCCGGCTATATCGCGCTGCTCCGCGCCAATATGCGCCATGCGCAAGCGCTGCGCATCGATCACGTGATGGGGATTGAGCGGCTCTATGTGATCCCGCCCGGCATGGCGGCGACGGAGGGGGCCTATCTCCGCTATCCGGGCGCCGATCTCCTCGGCCTTCTGACACTCGAAAGCCATCGCCATCGCTGTCTCCTGATCGGCGAGGATCTCGGCACGGTGCCGGAGGGGTTTCGCGCCAGGCTCGCGGCGGCTGGGGTTTTGTCTTACCGGTTGCTGCTGTTTGAGCGCTGGCCGAGCGGCCTGTTCCATCGCCCCGGCGATTATCCGCGTCTCGCGCTCGCCAGTTTCGCAACCCACGACCTGCCGAGCTTTCGCGCCTGGTGGGCCGGGACCGAGCTGCCGCCGGCGGCGCGCGCGCAACGCCAGCAGGAGCGGGAATGGCTGCTCGCCGCCTTGCGTGATCGTGGCCTCGCGCCCGCCGCCAGCGCCGCGACGCCGGATCTCGACGCCGCGGCTCTGGCCCAGCTCCTTGAGGCGTTGCACGCCTTTCTCGGCCGCAGCCCGAGCGCGCTAGTGCTCGCCGCGCTCTGCGATCTGCTCGCCGAGGCGGCGCAGATCAACCATCCCGGAACCGCCGCCGCCTCGAATTGGCGACATCGCCACCGGCTGCCGCTCGAGGCGTTTGATCACGATGACGGTCTGCACACGATCCTCGCCACCCTCGCCCATACCCGCGCGGCGGCCCCGGACACGGCGCTATAGCCGGGCTGGCGTGGGGAGGGCGAGCAGGATCACCGGAACGGTGAAATCATCTAG
>NZ_JBMFWJ010000061.1:0-12862 GCF_049965395.1 Acidibrevibacterium sp. | reverse complement strand
CTGGCCGCGCGCCGTCGTCTCAACACATACTAAAACGTTAATTATTATATCGAAAATTAATAATTTAAGAGATTTTTAGGCAAGCGCTAAACCATATTGACGTCGAGAGGAATTTCTCGTTATGAGACGACATCCCTAGGCGAGACAAGACCGCTCATCTTGCTTGCGAATTCGGAGTTTTAGCAATGGCTGCTGTTCTCGTCTCGCGTGCAATCCGCTTGGCGTGTTTTTGGGGGGCGCCGCTACTGAGCGTTGCGCTGCTCGCCGGGGCGGCCAGGCCGGCGCGGGCGCTGACCATCGACCCGACATTTTCCTCCTCGATCACCACCAGCGCCGATGCCACGACGATCGAAAGCGATATCACCAACGCGATTGCGTTTTACGACCAGACCTTCATCAATCCGATCACGGTCGCGATCGATTTCCAGGTCCAAGGCAGCACGAATAGTCCCACGAGTTTTCTTGGGAAGAGTCTGTCCTCAACCGGGCTGCTGCCCTACGCAAACTATACCGCGGCGCTTTATGCCAATGCCACGGCAAATCAGAACGCGGCGGAACTTGGCGGCTATAATCATCTCGCGACCGGCAACCAGGCGTCGCAGATCATGGCGACCACCGCCGATTTGCGCGCGCTCGGCTTCAATGCGCCAGGAGTCGTCACCAATGTCGGGGCGCCGGGCAATTTCGATGGGATCATCACGCTCAGCACCAATTATCTGGCTGGCTTCGGCGGTAATGGCACCTATGCCGCGAACCCGGTGATCCAGCATGAGATCGACGAGGTGCTCGGCATCGGCGGGCCGGGCTCGACCCTCAATATCGCGGCCAGTGGGGGTACGCTCAATTCAGCGGGGCAGCCGATCATCAATGGCTTGGGCACCATCGGCCCGCTCGATCTGTTTCGCTATGCCGCGCCCGGCACGCCGAGCTATACCACCTCCGGCTCGGCCAGTTCCTATTTCTCGCTCGATGGCGGGCAGACCAGCATCGAAACCTTCAATCAGGACTCCTCTGGCGATTTTGCGGATTGGGGGGACGCGACCAATCCGGGGCAGCCGACCAATCCGCCGGAGGTGCAGGACGCGTTCCAGAGCGGCGCGAATATCGCCTTGAGCCAGAATTCGCCGGAAGTTCTCGCCCTCCAAGCGATCGGCTATGATGAGGTGCCCGAGCCGGCCAGTCTCATTCTGCTCGGCAGCGCGCTTGCCGGTTTCGCCGCCGCACGCCGCCGGAGCGCGCGTCAGGCGTAATGCCCGAAGGGACATCCCCGCCCTCCGCCGCGTTGACCGGCGCCGGGGGGCGGCTTATCTGACAGCGAGACCCCTGTCCCAGCCATGGCGTGGGGACAGGCGGTGTCTTGTCGCCAGCGCCTGACCCGGAAGGCTATCGCATGTTCGCCCGCATCGCTCGCTCACTCTTCGGCACGGCCAATGATCGCTCGCTCAAAGCCTATCAGCGCCGGGTTCCCGACATCAATGCGCTCGAACCGACGATAGCGGCGCTCTCGGATGAGGCGCTGCGGGGTCAGACCGCGGCCCTTCGCACCCGCCTGAGAGAGGGGGCGAGCCTCGACGATATTCTGCCGGAAGCTTTCGCGACCGTGCGCGAGGCGGCGAAGCGGACGCTCGGGCTCCGCCATTTCGATGTACAATTGATCGGCGGCATGGTGCTGCATGACGGTAAAATCGCCGAGATGAAAACCGGCGAGGGGAAAACTCTGGTCGCGACGCTTCCGGTCTATCTCAATGCGCTGGCCGGCAAGGGCGTGCATGTGGTGACGGTGAACGACTATCTCGCCCGCCGCGACGCCGAATGGATGGGCCAGATTTACGCCTTTCTCGGCATGACCACCGGGGTCATCGTCCATGGTCTCGACGACGCTGAACGCCGCGCTGCCTATGCCGCCGATATCACGTACGGCACCAATAACGAATTCGGCTTCGACTATCTGCGCGACAACATGAAATACCGGCTCGAGGACATGGTGCAGCGCGATTTCGCCTATGCCATCGTCGACGAGGTTGACAGCATCCTGATCGACGAGGCGCGCACGCCGTTGATCATCTCTGGGCCGGCCGAGGATTCCTCCGATCTCTATCGCCGCGTCGACGAAGTTGTCGCCGTGATCGTCAAGGAGCCGAGCAATTTCGACAAGGACGAAAAACTCCGCACCGCGACCCTGACCGAAGCCGGCGCCAACGCGGTCGAAGATGCGCTGCGGGCCGCCGGCATCCTGACCGAGGGCAATCTCTATGATATTTTCAATGTCACCCTCGTCCATCACGTGCAGCAATCCTTGCGCGCGCACACATTGTTCACCCGCGACGTCGACTACATCGTGCGTCAGGGCAAGGTGATCATCATCGATGAATTCACCGGCCGGATGATGGAGGGCAGGCGCTATTCGGAGGGGCTGCATCAAGCGCTCGAAGCCAAAGAGCATGTCGAGATTCAGCCTGAAAATCAGACCTTGGCCTCGATCACCTTCCAGAATTATTTTCGCCTCTATCCCAAGCTCGCCGGCATGACCGGCACCGCGATGACCGAGGCCGACGAATTCGCCGAGATCTATAAGCTCGACGTCGTCGAAATCCCGACCAATGTCGCGGTGACGCGCGATGATCAGGATGACGAGGTCTATCGCACGGCTGCGGAAAAATATGAGGCAGTGGCAAAGCTCATCGCCGAATGCCGCACCCGCCGCCAACCCGTCTTGGTCGGCACCGTCAGTATCGAGAAAAGCGAAATCTTGAGCGGTATACTCAAGAAGAAAAAAATCCCGCATGCCGTGCTCAACGCCCGCTTTCACGAACAGGAAGCGGAGATTGTCGCGCAAGCCGGCGCCCCTGGCGCGGTGACCATCGCGACCAACATGGCCGGGCGCGGCACCGACATCAAGCTCGGCGGCAATCTTGAGATGCGCTTGAAGCATGAACTCGCCGAAATCGCCGATGATGCCTCCCGCGCCGCCCGCGCCGAGGCGATCCGCGCCGAAATCGCCGCCGCCGAGGCGATCGTCAAGCAAGCCGGCGGGCTGTTCGTGATCGGCACCGAGCGGCATGAAAGCCGGCGCATCGACAATCAATTGCGCGGTCGCTCTGGCCGCCAGGGCGATCCTGGCGCCTCGCGGTTTTTCCTCTCCCTCGAAGACGATCTCATGCGCATCTTCGGCTCCGACCGGATGGGCGGATTGCTGCAAAAGCTCGGCCTCAAGGACGGCGAGGCGATCGTCCATCCCTGGATCAACAAAGCCCTCGAAAAAGCGCAGAAAAAAGTCGAAGCGCGCAATTTCGACATGCGCAAGAATGTTTTGCGTTACGACGATGTGGTGAATGCGCAGCGGAAAGAAGTCTATGCCCAGCGCCGCGAATTCATGCATAGCGAGGATGTCAACCAAATCATCAACGACATGCGCGAAGAGGTGATCGCGACCTTGATCGCCCGCCGCATTTCGGAACGAAGCTTCGCCGAACAATGGCAGAGCGCCGAACTCGCCGACGATGTTCGCCGGGTTCTCAATCTCGATTTGCCGATTGGCGAATGGGCGAAAGAGGAGAATATCACCGGCGAGGAGGTGGAGCGCCGCATCGTGCGCGCAGCCGAAACCCAGCTCGCCGCCAAGGCTTCTAATGTTGGCCCCGATCTGATGCGCTTCATCGAGAAGTCGCTGCTGCTGCAGGTGCTCGATCAGGCATGGAAAGAACATCTTCTCGCGCTCGATCATTTGCGCCAGGGCATCGGTCTGCGCGCCTATGGCCAGCGCGACCCGTTGAACGAATACAAAAGCGAGGCGTTTGCGCTGTTCAATGCCATGCTCGATGACCTGAAGGAGCGGGTGACGATGCTGCTCGCACGTGTCGAGCTGTCTCCCGATGCGCCGCCGGCGCCAGATTTTCAGCCGCGGCAGCAAGCGATGGCGGAGCTGCATCCGGCGCCGATGCCGGTCATGCAGGCCTTCGCGCCGATCGGCGCCGAAGAAGGCGGGGTTGCGACCATCGCGGCCGCGGCGGAGGATCAGGCCAGCGCCGACCCATGGGCCAATACGCCGCGCAACGCGCCGTGTCCGTGCGGCTCGGGGAAGAAATACAAGCATTGCCACGGCCGCAGCTGAGCGGAGTTTCGCACGCGTGGACGCCCTGACCGCTGGTTATCTTCGTGTTTGCCACAGCGGCTGGTTTAGGTGTCGCCTCTGCTTTTCGACATTGAGACCGTAGGGCAATCTCCATGCCTCTCCCCTGGTTGATGGTGAAGTCAGCGACACCGAGGTTGCGGTCGACGTGCGCGCCTCGCCGTATCTTCCCCGCGATCATTCATGCCGAGGCGCGGCGTGATTTGCGCTCCCACGGCGCCATATGACGTGGCTAAAGCACACAATACTCTCTCGCATTTTGGGCGTGATGGCATGGCGCGCGGCGGCGTTTGGCTCGATGCTGTCGGTTGCGAGTTTGCCGTTTTCAGAGATGCCGCTCGCGGCTGACGTTCAGTTTGCCGAACCATCGCCGTCGGCCACCATTCTCCCCGGCATCGGCCGCAATGACGACCGCCAACCGGTCAATCCCGCCGATTTTCCCTGGCGGGCGCTGGGCCGCGTGCAAACCGCGCTCGGCAGCCGCTGCACCGGCTTCATGGTCGGGCCGCGCACCGCGATCACCGCGGCGCATTGTCTTTTTCGCGAGCGCACCCGCCTCATCATTCAACCGCGTCTGATCCATTTTCTGCTGGCGACCAGTCGCGGCGCCGCCGCCGGGGTCGCCCTCGTCGCCGATTTCACCATCGCGCCTGGGTATGATCCGTTTCACGAGTCAGAGAGCGCCGGCGCCGATTGGGCGGTTCTGACGCTCTCCGCGCCTTTGGTCCGCGAGGGCGAGTATCTTCGCCTCGACCGCACACTGCCGCCCCGAGGCACGCCAGCCTTGCTCGGCGGCTACAGCAAGGATCACATCGAAATTATCGAAGCCGATCTCCATTGCCTGATTGCCGAGCAGATCCGCGACGCGCGCGGCGCTGTGCTTTTGCATCACACCTGCCATGCGACGTCCGGCACCAGTGGCGCGCCGCTCTTATTTCGTCTCGGCAGTGGCGAATGGCGGGTCGCTGGCGTCCAAATCGGCTCCGTCGTCGATCATGCCGGCGGGATCGCGGTGCCGGCGGCGGCGATTCCGACGAGCGCGATCGGGCGATAACGTCACAGACCGCGCGCGATCAGCTCTTTCATGATTTCGTTGCTACCGCCATAGAGTCTTTGCACCCGGGCATCGGTATAGCGATGCGCGATGGGGTATTCCGCCATGAAGCCATAGCCGCCGAAAAATTGCAGACAAGAATCGATGACCTTGCCCTGCATTTCGCTCGTCCAGTATTTCGCCATCGCGGCGGTGCTGACATCGAGGGTTCCGGCGAGCAGCCGCGCGATACAGTCATCGACGAAGACCCGCGCGACCTGCGTCGTGGTCTTGGCTTCGGCGAGCACGAAGCGGGTGTTTTGAAATTCCATCAAGGTCTTGCCAAAGGCGCGGCGGCTGCGAACATAGGCGATGGTCTCGGCGAGCGCCGCTTCCATCGCGGCGACGGCGCCGACGGCGATCACCAGGCGCTCTTGCGGCAATTGCTGCATCAATTGCACGAAGCCACGATCGGGTTCGCTGCCGAGCAGATTCTCCGCCGGCACCACGACATCGTCAAAGAAGAGCTCGGAGGTGTCTTGCGCGTGTTTGCCGATCTTTTCGAGATTGCGGCCGCGCCGAAAGCCGGGCGCATCGCGGGTTTCGACGACGATCAGCGAAATCCCCTTCGCTCCGGCATCAACCCGCGTCTTGGCGGCGACGATGACGAGGTCGGCGAGCTGGCCATTGCTGATGAAGGTTTTCTGGCCATTGAGGACATAGGTATCGCCCACTCGCCGCGCCGTGGTGCGGATCGCTTGCAAATCAGAGCCCGCGTCGGGCTCCGTCATGGCGATCGCCGCGACCATGTCGCCAGAAGCCATGCGCGGCAACCAGCGGCGCTTTTGTGTCTCGCTCCCGTAAGCGAGAAGGTAGGGCGCGATGATGGCGTTGTGCAGCGAGATCGCGAAATCGCTGAAGCCGATCGCGGCGAGTTCCTCGATCAGGATCGCTTCATGACGAAAATCGCCGCCGCCGCCGCCGAATTCCGCTGGCATGCTGGCACAAAGGAGGCCTGCCGCGCCGGCTCGGCGCCAAGCCTCACGCGCGACTATGCCGGCTTTTCGCCAGGCCGTGATATGCGGCACGACTTCGGCGGCGAAAAACCGCCGCACGGTCTCCCGAAAAAGCGTCAGTTCCGCGGTTTGATCGGCAGCGCTCGCGTCCATCGCCCACTCCCGCTCACAGCCGCTCGATGATCGTCGCGTTCGCCATGCCGCCCGCTTCGCACATCGTCTGCAGGCCATAGCGTCCGCCGTTTCGGTGCAAAGCGTGCAACATCGTCGTCATCAGCCGCGCGCCCGACGCCCCGAGCGGATGGCCGAGCGCGATCGCGCCGCCGAGCGGATTGAGTTTTTCCGGGTCACCGCCGACCGCCTTGGCCCAAGCGAGCGGCACCGGGGCGAAGGCTTCATTGACCTCGACATGATCGATATCGGCGAGCGCCATCCCGGCTTTGCGCAACACCCGCTCTGTCGCCGGGATCGGCGCCGTTAGCATCAGCAGCGGATCATCGCCACAGACATCAAAGCCGACGAAGCGCGCCCGCGGTGTCGCGCCGAGGCGTCGGGCGGCGTCCTCGCTCATCAGCAAAAGCGCGCTCGCGCCATCGGTGATCTGCGACGAGTTGCCGGCGGTGATCGACCATGAAATTTCCGGAAACCGCGCCGCATAGGACGGCGTTTCGAAAGCGGGAGAAAGGGCGGCAAGAGTTTCGGGCGTCGTCGCCGGGCGGATGGTTTCGTCTTCCGTCACCAAGACATTGTCGATCGCGACCGGGACGATCTCGGCGCTGAAGTCGCCGGCGGCGCGGGCCCGTGCGGCGCGCTGATGCGAGGCGGCGGAATAGGCGTCCATCGCCTCGCGCGACAGGCCATAGCGCGCCGCGACCAGCTCCGCCGAAACCCCCTGATGGATCAGCCCCGGCGCGTAGCGCGCGCTGACACGCGGGCCGACCGGATCGCGGTCAAGACGGGCGGAGCCGATCGGCACCCGGCTCATCGATTCGACGCCACCAGCGATGACGATGTCATAGACACCGGCTTTGATCCCTTGGGCGGCGAAATGGATCGCCTGCTGGCCGGAGCCGCACATGCGGTCGATGGTGGTCGCCGGCACATGCTCGGGATAGCCGGCCGCAAGCCAAGCCATGCGCCCCACCGTCGAGGATTGTTCGCCGACCCGGCTGACACAGCCGATGATCACGTCATCGACGGCGCCGGGATCGAGATCGTTGCGTTCGACCAACCCCTCGAGCACGGCGGCGAGAAGCTCCACTGGATGCAGGCCGGACAAGGCCCCGCCAGCCTTGCCGCGGCCCATAGGGGAACGAACGGCATCGATGATAACCGGCTCTCGCGACATGACTTCGTCTCCTCCCGAGGACTTCTTGGCCGCAACCCTCGCAAGGCGCGTCGCCGTCGTCAATCGGGGCGAAAGCGCGACGTGGGGCGAGCGCGCCGGCACGCCGCTTTCGGGTCAGACGCGGCTCACATTTCGTGGTAGCTGCCGTCGTGCCAGATATAGAAGACGTAATCCGGCTTGGTCACGTCGCCCTTGGCGTCGAAGCTAATCGGGCCGAGCACGCTCTCCCACGGGCCACCCGATTTCAGCTCGGCGGCGACTTTTTTCGGATCGACCGTGCCGGCCTTCTGCGCCGCTTCCGCCCAGATTTGCACGGCGGCGTAGGAATAGAGCACATAACCCTCGGGGTCGATGTTTTTCGCCTCGAATTCCTTGACGACGGCGGCGGCGGCCGGGCGTTTGCGCGGATCGGAGGCGAAGGTCATCATCGTTCCCTCGCCGGTCGCGCCCGTGATCTGCCAGAATTCCGAGGTGACGAGGGCATCGCCGCTGATCAGTGTGACCTTCATCCCTTGCTCCTTGGCTTGGCGGACGATCAGCCCGGCCTCGGTTTGATAGCCGCCGAGATAGATTACAGTGATGTCCGCGGCCTTGAGCCGGCTGACCAGCGCCGAATAATCGCGCTCGCCAGGCACATAGGCGCTATAGAGGGTTTCCTCGAGCCCGGCTTTGTTCATGAACTTCTTGGTCTCGTCGGCGAGCCCTTTGCCATAGGCGGTGTTGTCATGCAGGATGGCGATGTGCTGGCCTTTGAAGTGGGCGGCGATGTACTCGCCCGCCACCTGTCCCTGTTGGTCATCGCGGCCGCAGACGCGGAACGTGTTCCAGCCCCCATTGTCGGTGAAGGCAGGGTTGGTGGAGGCCGGCGAAATCTGCAACACCCCCTGTTCGAGATAGACCTTGCTCGCCGGGATCGAACTCGAGGAGCAGAAATGCCCATCGACGAACACCACGCCCTTGTCGGCGAGCTGATTGGCGATCGAGACCGCCTGCTTGGGGTCGCAGGCGTCATCGCCCTCGGTCAACACCAGCTGCTTGCCGAGCACGCCGCCATGGGCGTTGATATCGGCGACCGCCTGCTCGGCGCCCTCCTTCATCTGAGCGCCGAAGGTGGCGTTCGAGCCGGTGAGCGGGCCGGCGGAGGCGATCTGAATTTGGGCCATGGCCGGTGCGGCGAGGGCGCAGGGGAGTAAAACGGTGCCGGCGAGTAGTAGAGGCTTCATCATGAGATCCATCTCCTTCTGGGATGTGCGATGGGGTGGCGGCGTCTCGTCCCGTCACTGTCCGCCTTCGAGATAGGCGGCGTGGATTTCCGGCCGCGCCAGCAATTCGGCGCCGGTGCCGGCCATGGTAATGGCGCCATTGACCAGCACATAGCCACGATGGGCAAGCCGCAGCGCCTGATAGGCATTCTGCTCGACGAGGAGCACGGTGAGCCCGGTTTCGCGGTTGAGCGTTCGGATCGCCTGGAAAATCTGGCGCACGATGAGCGGTGCGAGGCCAAGGCTCGGCTCATCGAGCAAGAGGAGGCGCGGGCGCGCCATCAAGGCGCGGCCGATCGCCAACATCTGCTGCTCGCCGCCCGAGAGCGTGCCGCCGCGCTGCGTTTCGCGCTCGGCCAGGCGCGGGAACAGCGTGAGGACCCGCGCCATCTCTGCCGCGTCGGCGGCCTGCCCAGCGCCTTCCGCGCCCATGAGCAGATTTTCGCGCACGCTCATGCGCGGGAAAATCCGCCGCCCTTCCGGTGCCTGAGCGATGCCGCGGCGCATGATCTGATGGGTTGGGAGCGCGGAGATTTCGGCGCCATCATAGCGGATGGACCCCTCACGCGCCCGTGGCTGGCCGCAGATCGTCATCATCAGCGTCGATTTGCCGGCCCCGTTGGCGCCGATCAGGGTTACGATCTCGCCTTCCGCGACACGAAGATCGACGTTTTTCAGCGCCTGCACGGCGCCATAAAAGGTGCTGACGCCGGCGAGTTCGAGGAGCGCGCTCACGGGGCTTCGGCGCGCGCGAGGGCTTCGGCGGCTTCCTCGTCCTCGCCGAGATAGGCGGCGATGACGTGCGGATTGGCGCGGATTTCTGCCGGCATGCCATCCCCGATCTTGCGGCCGTGATCGAGCACGACGATGTGATCCGATATACGCATAACCATGCCCATATCGTGCTCGATGAGCAGAATCGAGCAGCCTTGCTCGCGAATGCCGAGCAACAGCGCATCGAGCGCCGCCGTTTCGCGCGGGTTGAGCCCAGCCGCCGGCTCGTCAAGACAAAGCAGGACGGGGTCGATGCACATCGCCCGCGCGATCTCAAGCCGCCGCTGCGCGCCATAGGGCAGGGCGCCGGCGGGATCGTCGGCGCGTGCGATGAGATCGATGCGTTCCAGCCAGGTCTTGGCCTTGTCGATGGCGCGACGCTCGGCGGCGCGGTAGCGGCCGAGGCCAAGAATCGCGAGGACGCCAAGCCCAGTCGCCGCCATCAGCGGCACGTGCTGCGCGACCAAAAGGTTTTCGAGCACCGTCATGCCGGCGAACAGGCGGATATTCTGAAACGTGCGCGCAACCCGGGCGCGCCGGGCGATGAGATGGCCGGGCATGGCGGCGAGCGCGAAGCCGCGCCCGTCGGTGTGCGTCAGATGCAGGCTGCCGACGCTCGGGCGATAAAACCCGGTGATGCAGTTGAAGGCGGTAGTTTTGCCGGCGCCGTTGGGGCCGATCACGGCGGTGATCTCGCCACGCCGAGCGGTGAAGGAGACATCGTCGAGGGCGACGATACCGCCGAACCGCATCCCGAGCCCACGGACCTCGAGCAACGCCGGGATCGCCGCCATCAGCCGCGCCCCTCGGCGACCAGCGCCGCCGGGATCACTCGCGCCGCGCCCCCGAGCGTGACCGAAGGCTTGCGTTCGGTGACCAGGCCGCGCGGCCGCAACACCATCATCACCACCAGGGCGAGGCCGAAGATCAGCATGCGGTCATCGGCCAGGGCGCGGAACATCTCCGGCCCGCCGATCATCACCAGGGCGGCGAGCACGACGCCGAGCTGGCTCCCCATGCCGCCGAGCACGACGATCGCGAGCACGGTCGCGCTTTCCATGAAGGTGAAGCTCTCTGGGCTAATGAAACCCTGGCGGGTGGCGAAAAACGCGCCAGCGAAGCCGCCGAAACAGGCGCCGACGGCGAAGGCGGTGAGCTTGGTCGTGGTGATGTTGATGCCGAGCGAGCGGCAGGCGATCTCATCCTCGCGCAAGGCCTCCCAGACCCTCCCGAGCGGCTGGCGGCGGAGCCGGAGCGTCACCCAGTTGGTCAGTAAAGCGAGGGCGAGGATGACGTAATAGAGAAACACCACCCGATGCGTCGCGGACGGGGTGAGATGAAAGAAGCCGGCGAAGGTGCCGGGCGCGTCGGTCATCGTGAAGCGCAGGCCAAACAGGGTCGGGCGCGGGATGCCGGAGATGCCGTTCGGCCCGCCGGTGAGCGAGACCCAATTGAGCAGCACGATGCGGATGATCTCGCCGAAGGCGAGGGTGACGATGGCGAGATAATCGCCGCGCAGACGGAGCACCGGAAAACCGAGCGTGATGCCCCAAAGCGCTGCCAGCGCCCCCGCCGCCGGCAGGCACGACCAGAAACCGAGCCCGGTCGCCTGCGCGATCAGCGCATAGGAATAGGCGCCGACCGCGTAAAACGCGACATAGCCGAGATCGAGCAGCCCGGCGAGACCGACGACGATGTTGAGCCCCCAGCCGAGCATGACATAGGTCAGCACCAGGATGCCGAGATCGAGCGTCGCGCGGCTGGCGACAAACGGCATCAGCAGCGCCAGTGCGAGCAGGGCAGGGACGAGAAAGCGCCCGGCATGCCGCGCTGCTCGCGTGAGGCTCGCGGCGGCGACGCCAGCCGTCGGGTGCCGTGTTTGCTGCCAGAGCCGGATCGCGAGTCGCAGCACGAAGACCGCGCCCACCAGCGCCGCGACCGCGAGCGGGCGTGGCACCAGCGTGATGCCATGGGCGCCAACTTGGGTCTGCAGCCCGACCATCGGCGCAAACAAGCCGAGCGCGATCAGGGCGGAGAGGAAGGCGTCGAGCAAAGGTGCGCGCGGGCTCATACTTTCTCCACATCGGCCCGCCCGAGCAGCCCGGTCGGGAGAAAGATCAGGGTGATGGCGAGGATCGAGAAGGCGGCGACATCCTTGTATTGGACACTGAAATAGGCCGACCAGAAGGTCTCGATCAGGCCGATCAGCAACCCGCCCAGCACCGCCCCCGGCAGCGAGCCGATGCCGCCAAGGACGGCCGCGGTGAACGCCTTCACGCCGGCGACGAAGCCGATATAAAAATCGATGGCGCCATAATAGAGCAGAAACAAAAGCCCGGCGACGGCGGCCAGCGCGGCGCCAATGACGAAGGTGAGGCCGATGGTGCGATCGGTATCGATGCCGAGCAGGCTCGCCATTTTGAGATCCTGCTCACACGCTCGCATCGCCCGCCCGAGCGGCGTTTTCGTCACCAGCCAGGTGAATAGGCCAAGACACAGCATGGTGGTGACGGCGATGGCGATCTGCATCCACGAAAGCTGCACCGCGAAGCCGCCGGCGCGGGTCAGCACCAGCCCGCCGGGGAGCAGCGGCGCCAGCGGCTTGACCCGCGCGCCCTGCGATACCTGGGCGAAATTCTGCAGCGTGATCGACATGCCGATAGCGCTGATCAGCGGCGCGAGGCGGAACGAGCCGCGCAGCGGCCGATAGGCGACCCGCTCGATGGTCCAGCCATAAAGGGCGGCGAGGGCGGCGGCGAAAACGAGGGTGATGGCGAGCGCCAACGGCACCGCGGTGATCCCGAGCGAGGCCAGCCCAGAGAGCGCGATCAGCGAGAGAAAGGCGCCGATCATGAACACGTCGCCATGGGCGAAATTGATCATGCCGATGATACCGTAAACCATGGTATAGCCGACCGCGATCAGCCCATAGATCATGCCGAGCGTGATCCCGTTGATCATTTGCTGCCATGCGTAAGCCAAACTGCACCCCCCTGACCGGTCTATCCCTCAACCAAAGCATGATGCATGCCAGCCATGCAAGCTACAACCGGCGATGACAAAGGCGATCACGTCTGCGACGACGGGCGTGTTGACTCGCGCGAGGGATGGCGGAGGGCCACGTGGTGCTCGGGGCACGTCACTCGCGGTTGGAGCGGGCCTTGCGCGATGCCCGGCATGGCCCGCCCCGAGCGGCCCGGATAGGATGCCAAGTCACTCCCACTCCATGAGTTTGATGCAAGGAGTTTGATGCAAGGCAACGCTTTGATCTAACGGCGCAATTTTTTCCGTGCCTGAGAA